>CANONT010000015.1 GCA_947567695.1 uncultured Clostridium sp. | reverse complement strand
AGCCATAAAGGGTCCTGTTTTCGGGTATTGTTATGGCTTTTGTTTTAGAATTTGTTAACGTTATGAAAGGTAGCCGAGGAATTTATGCCAAATGGATTAGGGGGGATTTCGGCTAGAACAGGGGCAAGTAGAAGGCAGGATAACCAACGCAAGGGAGCTTATGTGCAAAAAGAAACGTCCCCATTGCACATTATTTTACAAATATTGTTTTTTGTCTTTTACTGCTAATGTTTAATAACAATGCAATACAAATGAAATTTGTAATTAGCGAACTTCCTCCATAGCTAATAAAAGGAAGAGGAACTCCTGTAATTGGCAATAAGCCCATTACCATTCCTATATTTTCTATCATATGAAAAACAAAAATCCCTGTTATACCAGAAGCAATTAATGATCCTGTCTCATCTTTCGCTGTTTTCGCTACATATAAACTTTTGGTTATGAGTACTACATAGAGTATAATAATGGTTGCCGCTATCACAAATCCCATTTCTTCCCCTATCACAGCAAATATAAAATCTGTTGTTTTAGGATATAAAAATCCCAATTGTGTTTGATTTCCTTTTAATAATCCCATTCCTGTTAATCCACCTGCTCCAATAGCCAATTTAGATTGAATAATATTATACCCTGCACCACGTGGGTCGGATTCTGGATTTAAGAAGATATCAATTCTTTTCTTAGCATGTTCTGGTAGTACAAGATTATAAATTAATGGAACAGATACTACTACTAAAATAATCGTTCCAATAATATATTTTTTATCAATGCCAGCTGTTATTAGCATAAATACCATAGATACCATAAAAGCTGCAGCTGTACCATAATCTGGTTGTTTTATGATTAATAAAACAGGAACTGCAAGTATAGCTAATACAATTAATAATTGTAAAGGTTTATTAATATTTCCTCTATCTCTTGCTTGTATTTTAGTAATCGCATAAGTCAAAAATAAAATAACAAATATCTTTGCAAACTCTCCAGGTTGAAGAGAAAAAAAGCCAATATCAAACCAACTTTTGGCACCATTAATTGGTTGCGTAAATAACACAGCAATTAATAGCAAAATAAATATTCCATAAATGATAGGTGATATCTTTACCATGGCTTCATAATCTATGAGCATTGTAATAATGCCTATCACAACACTAATCACCAACCATATACATTGCTTATTAAAATCATCATGTTCCGTTTCTTGTGTAGCAGAAAATAATGCAACTAACCCTATGATACAAAGGATAATTGCAATCATTCCAATACTCCATTCTATATTTTTTAATTCCCTTTTTCTCATTCAATCACTCTTTTTCTAATTTAATCTTTTGCTTTAGCTTCTTCTTTGCTTTCATCTGCTTTTTCTTCTTTTTTAGAAGCCTCTTCTTTATTCTCTTCTTTTTGCTCTTGTTTGGTATCTTCTACTTTTTTATTTTGCTTTTTTTCATTCAGCTTTTTTCCCTCTAATATTACTTTAGCAATTCTTTCGTTTTGAATTTCTTCTATCTTTTCTGTCTCTTCTTCCTTTTCTATTTCTTCTACTTTTTTCTCTTCTTCCTGTATTTCTTTTTCTTTCTTTTTCTTTTCTTTTTCTTTTTCTTTCTCTTTATCTTTTGGTTTTTTCTCCTCTTTCTTATCAACCTTTCTGGCTTCATTCTTAATATTTACAATTGGTATATTAGCATACAAAGCTGGTGCACCATTGGTTCCTTCTTCCCCTTCTTGATTTGTAAGTCGTACATCAATAGCCCCTTCATCTACATCAATATACTTTTTGATTACTTCTATAATTTCTTGTTTCATTAGCTCCAAAAAATCAGCTGAAACATTTGCTCTATCTTGCATCAAAACTAGATGTAGCCTTTCCTTTGCAGCTTCTCTTGAATGATTGGTTTCTTTTTCTTCCTTTTTATTTAATTTCTTAAAAAATTTCATTATGCTTTCAAACATTGTTTTCTTTTACCCCCAAATGCTTAATTTGTTTTTCTAAATAGTTGTTTTAGCTTTGCGAAAAAACCCTTTTCTGTTCCTGGAATAGTTATTTCTATCTTTTCTCCCAATACTCTTTTTGCTATTTCAATATAAGCTTTTCCAGATGGTGCCTTTTTATTTTGAATGACTGGTTCTCCCTTATTCGTTTGTGTGATAATATATTCATCATCTGGCACAACACCAATTAAATCAATGGATAATAAATCAACAATGTCATCCACATCCATCATTTCACCCTTTTTCACCATGTTTGGTCTAATTCTATTAATAACCAATTCGGGATTTTTGATTTCTGAAGATTCCAACAATCCTATAATTCTATCAGCATCCCTTATGGCAGATATTTCTGCTGTTGTTACTACAATAGCACGATTAGCACCTGCAATTGCATTTTTAAATCCTTGTTCAATTCCAGCAGGACAATCGATTAAGATATAATCAAATTCTTCTTTTAGCTTTTCGATTAAATCTTTCATTTGCTCTTCGTTAACAGCACTTTTATCTCTAGTTTGAGCTGCTGGTAACAAATATAATTCTTTGAACCTTTTATCTTTTATTAAGGCTTGTCTCAATTTACACTTTTCTTCTACTACATCAACAATGTCATATACAATTCTATTTTCTAATCCCATAACAACATCTAAATTACGTAGCCCAATATCTGTGTCAATTAGAACTACTTTTTTTCCTTCTACGGCTAAACTTGACCCCAAATTCGCTGTTGTTGTTGTTTTTCCTACTCCACCTTTACCTGATGTGATTACGATTACTTCTCCCATAATTATTATCATCCTTTCTTATCTTAAGGTACAAATTTAGTTTGTTTTCAAACTATTTTTTATCACTTTTTACAATATTCAAACATCTATATCATATAACGAAAATAGCAAAAAGTCAATGAATTATAACAAAAATATTACTGAAATGTTACAAAAGTGTTACAATCCTATACAAAAAAACTTCTCCTATCATAAAGCTGTTACCAAAGATTATCTCTCTAGTAACAGCTTTTCTTTAATATAAAACACTTCGGAAGCCTAAAGAATAATTAGCATCTGTACTAACATCCTTAAATCTTTGTGAAACTGCATAAGTATCACCAGCATCATGACTGCTTCCACTTCGTACAGAACATGGCTTACCAGTATCATTCGTTCCTTCTAATGTCCATTCCCATACATTTCCCGCCAAATCATAAATATTTAATACCTTATTTCGATTTGTTGCACCTGTTGTCAATAAAACATCTGATAAATTCGATTTTGTAAATTTATTATCTATCCATGCCCAATTTATTTTGGTAGCTGGAGAATTAGCATATTGAACCTTCTTTTTCGTAACATCAAAAGAACTATTCAAATAATTTCCCCATGTAGTTGAATTTGCCTTTAATTCACTTTGTGTTTTAGCACCTTTTACCTCAATATCCTTTAATACCAAATCCCATTGAATTCCAAACATTAAACTAGTAGTATTTCCCTCTGTTGCTAAACTTTTGGCTAGCATTTGAGCCTGTTCACATGTTACATAATTGTAAGGGTAGGCATCTGCCTGAATGATAGGTGTTGCTTCTGTTGGCGAATTTGACGTTCTAGCAATATCAGTTCCTACCTCATATCTTCCAATATAAAATCCCCCTTTTTCATAAACACTTTTTAACATATTGTTTTTCCATTCATTATATTGGTTGCTATTCTCAAATCCATGTTGTTCTTTGTCATACCAATTATCCATACAATTATTATCTTGGTATCCACTCGCATATGTTTGCATATCTTTTTGTATATTCTCGTAATCTTCGCTTGATTTTGCAGTTGTGTAGATTGATTTTGGTACTTCAATCCAGACCCATTCATTCTGGTTTTGATCTTTTACTACCAAACCCTGATGAATCGTATCTTCCCCTGCTATGTTAGACACACTAAACCCTTGTGGAATATATGCCGTTTGTCCATTTTTATCTCGATACCTTCCTTCTCTATCATAAACAGGTGAATGATTTTCCATTTTTAGATACATAACTTTACTGGTTCTTACACTTCTAGCATACTCTTGAGAAGGATTTACACTTTTATAATACCCTTGATAAGCATTAACGCTCTCAATAAAATCTTCTTCCTCATTTCTAGCTATCTCTACATCCTCTGGAATCTCTGATATTTTTTCTTCTTGTTGCACCCATTCATACTCCTCTGTATCATCATCACTCTTTATTCTAATTCCTTCTTCTTTCGTACCACGCAAATAATAAAAACCATCTGGAATTCTCACATTTTCAACATATCTTAAATTCACAGGAACCGTATCAATGTTATTAGATGTATAATCCGTATAAAAAACATCACCATCTATCACTATGCCAGCTACATAAAATATATTATGACTTGTCTCATTAATAATATACAAATCCGTGTAACTATTAGCATTCTCTGGATCCTCTTTTACCTTTTCAAAATCCTTTCCCCTATTTAGTGTCAAATTCTCAAGAGCCGATAAATCAATTACCAAAAACCTTCCTGTATCGACTGCCTCACTAATAACGCCTGTTGCTTTGATCGATTCAATATTTGTATAATTTATACTAGCTGGAAGTTTACCATTTTGTACATAGTAAGAAGAAACCTTTTCTCTTAAAATATCAATATCATTTTGCATCTCTGCTAGATTACCTAATTTAATATCATCTTTCACATTATAAATAATAATATTAGCCAGTATCATTAATATCATAATTGTAATTACTAACGAAATCAAAGAAATTCCTTTAGCACTCTTTATTTTACTACTTGTCATTTGCACCTTCTCCTTTTTCTATCTCCAGTATTAGTTTACTATTTATTTCATTCAATTTCAATAGTTTTCTCTATTTTTATGTGCAATGGGGACGTTTCTTTTTGCACATGGATCCCTTGTGTTGGTTATCATGCCTCCTGCTTGCCCCTGTTCTAGCCAAGATCCCCTAATCCATTTAGCATAAATGACGAATGCGACTGAAATAGTTTTACAAATTTTTAAACAAAAGCCATAAAAGGTCCTGTTTTCGGGTATTGTTATGGCTTTTGTTTTAGAATTTGTTAACATTATGAAAGGTAGCCGAGGAATTTATGCTAAATGGATTAGGGGATCTTGGCTAGAACAGGGGCAAGCAGGAGGCATGATAACCAACACAAGGGATCCATGTGCAAAAAGAAACGTCCCCATTGCACATTCAAACTTTTTGTAATAATTGATAAATCTTATTTTTCCTTTCGTAAATTTTATCTTCTCTAATAAAAATGCCCCAGAGAATTAGAACAGCTAGAAATATGGCAATATTCTCAAATTGATAAATCACAATGCTGGCAATAAAAGTTACTATCATTAAAACTACAAAAGAGACAGCATTTGTATACTTTTCTGCCTTTATTTTGCCAAAAATGATATGTAAAATCCCCTTTACCACTCTTCCGCCATCCAGCGGATAAATTGGTAACAAATTAAACAAGATCAGCAATAAATTAGAATAAATTACCATTAAACTTGTAACAAGATCGATATTCATATGTAAAAAAATCCAAATCATAATCACATTTGTCATTGGACCAGCCAATGCCACTACTATTTTCTTTAATTCTAATTGATTACCACATTTTATTTTTTTATTATAATCCTTTGGAGTCAGTCTAAAGGATATGGCTATCCCATATGGCATAATTTCCATTTTATCTGGCTTCATACCTAAAAGCAAACCTGCCAATAGATGTCCCAATTCATGAAAAATAGCAAAAAACATGATCATAGCATAGATTTCTATTTGTTTTGTGAAATAAAACAAAATAATAAATACGAATATTTTTAAATCAATTCGAAATCGCATACATTTCCTCCTATAATTCCAAAATGCTTTGTGGATTTACGGTTCTCTCAGAAATTCTAATCTCAAAATGTAAATGCGGTCCTGTGGAATTTCCTGTTGATCCAACTTCTGCGATTTCTTGTCCTTGTGTGACTTTATCACCTTGTTTTACATATAAATTATTACAATGAGCATAAATAATACTAACTTCCCCAATTTGAACCTTTAAATGTTTTCCGGTAATCGCCTTCTTCTGAAGCTAAAACCACTTCTCCTTCTGTGGCTGCTTTTATTTTAGTTCCTAAATTAGTTGCTATATCAGTTCCTGTATGATTTTTAGGTACACTTCCTGTTGCACTATCTCTTTGACCATATCCTGAACTAATGATTCCTTCTACTGGTTTAGTAAAACTGGTTGTTTTTTTTATATTTTCAATATCCATCTCTTCCTGTGACAAATTTTTTGTTTCTTCCTCCTTTATTTCCTCTTCTGCTCCTCCAATTGCCTCATTATTAGGAATATCTCCTGAATTTTCTTGTGTGTCTTGCTGTGTCTGTGGTTCCTCCTCTGTTCCTGTTGGTACTTCTTCTGCTGATTTTGTCATATTTATAAAAGATCCTTTTATCATTTCATATAATTCTATAAAATTGGTATCATAAGAAAGAATTTCATTTGCTTTGTTAATAAAATCCTCTGAAAAAACATACTGATTATTATGTATTAGATAAAAAATCAAATAAATAGTCATACAAACTAACACTTGTATCACCATTTTCTTTAATAATTTCATATCTTTTTTGTCATTTACCGTTACTTTGGCAACTGGTCTGGTTTCCCCTTGTTTTCTTCTCTCATAAATTTCTTCAGCTCGTCTTATTTTTTCTTCTACTGTCATTACTCTATCCATAAAAACACCTCTTCCTTTGTTTTATCACATTCTTTTTATTTAAGACTATGATAGGAAAAGATGTTTTATGACTTATTTTAGGATAAGTAGCATTGCTTGTATTAAAATAACAAAACTTGCTAAAAAAGCATATGTTTTTAATCTTGTATACTTTTTACTATTTCTTATAGTTACAAATTGTTTTTGCTCTTGCTTATTTTCTAACTTTGAAATATAACTAGATACTAGCATTTCAGCTTCTTTTAAAACATAATCTTTTTCTTTTTTTTCAGGTTCTTTTTCTTCCAACTTATTATTTTTATCTATTTTTTCTAATTTCCTTACCTTTTTACTGGATTTTAAAATTACAATTGCCTCTTCTACTAAATTAGATGGCAAATTTTTTAGCACTACCATATTTTTCATTTTACTCGTTTCCATATGTACCTCCTGAAATTTATAATTCTAATTAAAGTTTTTCCACTTTTTTCAAACATATACTATTAAATTTCTTGAAATGCTAATTATATTGTAATATAATACCTATAAATAGTTAGGAGTGTCATATGAAAAAATCAAATAAAAAAATTAGTATTGGTATGTTACTATTTAATATTATATCTCTCATTATTGTCTTATTTGCCATTTATTGGCTTATTCAATGGAATATAGAAAACCACAAAAACCAACAACTTCAAGAATCGATTGTTTCTCATGCAAACATTACGACTGATACTACTATCATTCAAAATACTAAAGTAGAAAACATTCGTGTTGATTTAAGTTCTTTACTAGCACAAAATCCAGACACAGTACGGTTGGATTAAAGTAAATAATACCAATATTAATTACCCTGTTCTTCAATCCAGCAACAATAGTTTTTATTTAAACCATGGATTTGACAAATCTTATAATTCCTCTGGTAGCATTTTTGCCGATTATAAAAATCACATGGACGATCTGGATCAAAATACTATCATTTATGGACATAACCGTAGAAATGGAACGATGTTTAGTGGACTTAATACTACTTTGGAAGAATCTTGGTACAAACAATTGGAAAACCAATTTATTAACTTAGATACCCTTTCCAAAACTACTATTTGGCAGATATTTTCCATTTATCAAATAACCACTAAAAATGTTTCTAACCCAATTACTTTTTCTTCTGATACAGAATTTTTTAATTTTGTTAATGAAATAAAACAAAAGAGTATTTATAACTTTCCGATAAAATTAAATTCTACTGATAAATTGTTGACTTTGTATACTTGTGGCAATAATACTTCTTACCGTGTTATTGTTCATGCAAAACTTATTTATGAAAAACCACATTAATTATAGCAAAAGAAAAAGAGACATGATCAAATTTCTTAATCTTTTAGATTACGTTTCATGTCTCTTTTTGCTAATTTTTGCATTTTCATTTAATAAATATCTTATCTATCACCTTTACATTTTTTTAGTTTCACATAAGAATAAATCGCCAATCCTACTAAAACTGTAATTCCTATTAATAATACTGTTGTTACACCTGTTCTTGGAAGTGAAATTGGTGAAATATTGCTATCTTTACTACTTGTGCTACTTTTCGCATTATATGTTATTTTATCTTGCTTGTTCCAAGTTTTTCCTCCACCTGTACGATTTTCATCATAATCAGTTTTACTTTCTCCTTCTCCACTTTCCATTTTAATTACTCCTTGTTCTTGCATGTTGCTATTATTTTCTACATTTGTTGTGTCCATTGGCGTTTTAGGTGGTGTATTATCTAAGTAAAATTCGTCACTTCTAATAATACTCTTATTCCCCTCTTTATCTTCTGCATAAATCCATAAATATACTTTACCTGTATCCTCCTTATTGATAATAGTATCACCATTTTTAAAATTCTCTTTAAAATCTTTTTCATTTGGTTTCTCTTTTGAATCTGTCCATATATATTTTAAACTCTCTTCTTTTACGCCAGATGGATCTACTACTTCTACTTTCGTCCCTTGTTCTTTCTTATATTCTTTATTTCCATTTGGACTAAAACTTACCATTGGACCTGTTACATCCTTTTCTTTATATTGCATTACAAAAGTTGTATCAGCTGTATTTCCTGCTTCATCTTGTACATTAATTTGGTATACACCATTTTCCTTTAAATGTTCTCCTAACTGATAATCATATTGTTTTCCATCTAGCATAACTTCTACTTTTATTTTACTCGTCTTATCTTGAATCACTGGTGTTATCTCATCTTGATACACTTTTCCTTTTTCTACTCCTTCAATAATTGGATCATCATTATCTAGGTAAAAAGCTTCACTTCTCTGTATTTTAACATCTCCTACCTCATTTTCTGCTATTGCCCATAAGTACCAAATCCCACTATCTGTTTCTTTAGCAATCGTTTCATTATTTTGATAATTTCCTACTAATGTATCTTTTGTAAAATCTGTTTGATTTATTCCTTCTGCTTGATTGCTCCATATGTATTTTAGACTTTCTTCTTTTAAATTAAATTTACTTCCTACTTCTATTTTAGTAGATTGTTTCTTTTGATAATTTTTATTACCATCTGGCATAAAGCTAATAGTCGGTATCTTCGTTCTAATAGAAACCTCTTCTTTTTGACTTGGTTTTCCTATTATCCCTACATTACTAACCGCTCTTGCTTTTACTTGATAATCTCCTATTTCATTTAAAATCAAATTTTTTCCTACATCTATGTCTCTCCAAGTAGTTCCTCCATCTAAACTATATTGATATTTTGCAATTCCACTTGGACAAGTACTTCCACTAATACCAAATTCCATACTATCATTTATAGTAGCTCTCTCTTTGGTTTGAACAGTTAAAATAGGAGCTGTTGGCACAGTATTATCAATATAAAATTTACTAGATTTTGATAAAGCCATATTTCCCTTTGTATCTTTTGCATATACCCATAAACACCAATCATCTCCTGAAACACTATCTTTTTTTAGAACCTCTCCATTTTTGAATGGTAAAGAATCAGGCATAAAAGTTTCTTCTGTCAATACTTGTACACTTTGTGTCCACTTATATCTAATACTAGATTCATCTATTCCACTTTTATCTGTAATTGTTACTTTTGTACTTTGTGAAGTCGCCCAATTAATATTTCCATTTGGTCCAAAAGTAATCGTTGGACCAGTACTATCAATTACAAAGGTTATTTCTGTTTCATTTCCTATCTCATCTGTTGCTTTTATAGTATAATTTCCGTCCTCCGTTATTTTGTCTCCTTTTTCATAAGGTACTTCTTCTCCATCCTTGATTAATTTAATCTCTACTTCTGAATCATCTTCTATAATTGGTGTTACTTCTTGATAACTACCACCGTCTTCCACTCCTTTTATCTTGGGTGCTGAAGTATCTATCTTAATCGTATAGGGTCCTGTTATTTCTCCTGTTTTTCCTACATTGTTTACAGCACGTGCAAAAATAACATAAGTACCATCTTTTTGAAATTTAAAATTTTCACTTTCAGAAACATCTCTCCATGTAACTTTATCATTTATACTATACTGATATTTTCGAATTCCACTTGGAGACTGACTTCCTGAAAGACTTACTGTTGCATTTTCTGCAATTGTCTGATTATTTTCTGCATTAGCAGTAATAGTTGGTGCTGTTGGAGTATTATTATCTAAATAAAAACCTTCACTTCTATTGATTGCAGTATTTCCTAAGGTATCTTTTGCAATCGCCCATATATACCATATGCCACTATCTGTATTTTTAGTTATCGTTTCTCCCGAATGAAAACCATTTGTAATTTGTTCTTCTGTTGGTGCTGTTTCACTTTGGCTCCAAATATATTGCAAACTTTCTGGCTTTAAATCACTTGTATGTGTTACTGTAATTTGTGTACTCTGTCCTCTTTTCCATAACGTACTTCCATTTGGGGTAAAGGTAATAACTGGTGGTGTTTGGTCTGCATCAATGATAAAATGTAATATTGTTTTATTTCCCATTTCATCTGTTACTGTCAATATATAATTTCCACTCTCTGTAATTTCTTCCCCCTCATTTTGACTATTAATTGGATAAACCTTTTCTACACCATCTTTTGTTAAAACGGCATTTATTTCTGAAATATCCGTAATAATTGGTTTTACACTTTTATATTTTTCTCCTTCTTCTACTCCTGTTATAACAGGAGCATCTTTATCTATTTTCACAATAAATTCTTCACTTACTTTACTTTCTATACCAGTATTACCAATTGCTCTCGCTTTAATTAGGTATATTCCACTCTCTGTAATTTCAAAATCGTCATGTACATCATTCCAACTTTGTCCATTATTTAATGTATATTGATATTTTGCAATACCACTTAAATTCGTGCTACCTGCTATACTAATACTAGCAACATTATTGGACCATTCATTATTTGTAACATTTGTATGAATTGTTGGAACTGTTGGTGGGGTATTATCTAAATAAAAAGCATTACTTCTTGCATAAGTTACATTTCCTTGTTGATCTTTGGCCATAGCCCAAATATACCAATCATTTCCTGATTCTATACTATTTTTAATCGTACTTTGGTTTTCAAACCAATTTTCAAATTCTTCTTCATTAGGTCTTGTAGCCTTTTGTGTCCACACATATCTTAACGTACTTTCATTTACTCCTACACCACTTCCATCTGTCACTGTAATTTTACTTTTTTGTTCACGCATCCATATTCCATTTCCATTTGGCTCAAAGTTAATAGTAGGTCCTTGTGTATCTTCTATTGTAGTAAATGCTTTAATACATAAACTACCAGTAGATATCATAGTAGAAATATCTTGCCAATTTTCAGTCTCACCACTAAGAGAAATAAAACCTTCTCCCTCATTCGCTGTAGCTGTATCCCACTTGCTACTTACATCCCCCAAACCATTAGCAGTTAAACTTGCTTCTACTGCTATTGTAACTTTTTGTGAATGATTGTATTTTACAATAACAGCAAATTTGTTATTTGTTAAAACAATTGGATTGGTTACTTTAACAGTTTGATAACCTTCTTCTAAAATAACATCACTTGCTACTAATGTAGCGTCTGTCAAATTCAACTCTCCCTTTGTGTTTACATAGACATCGATTGTATGTCTTCCACCTTTTCCTGTAAGTGCTATTTCACTTAAATTCTCTTTTTGACTTTCTTTTCTCGTAAATACATTGGCTGCATATATAGTTGTAGGATGTACACCAGTTCCTGCTATTTCTGGTGAAAAATTTATATTACTACATAAAATATCATACTGATATAAATTCTTATAATCTCTATCTTTTATTGTAACAATACCTGTATTTTGTCTTTCTATCATAACGTCTTCATAGGAAATATAGTAATAGCCTCCGTTAAATCCTGCACCATAAGAATTTAATACTAACCATGCTCCATCTTTTGAAGGTCTACAAGAACTATTAAAATGTTCTTTTGCATAATTATCATCCCAGCCAATAATGGTAACCAAATGATCTTGCAAAATATTATTATTATTACAATAGTAAGATGTTGCTAATATTGGTGAATTATTATTAAAATATTGTACCGCACTTGAATTCGTATTAGCACTCACAGCTCCATATGTTGTTATATGATCCTTTATTTGCTGTCTTATTCCATTAACAGCTTCTTCATTCAATACATTTCCTTGATTATCTTTATAAATAGTAGTACCATTCGTTATCTCTTTGTAAATACTTGGAAAATCTACATATTTTTCTATCTTTTGCCCTACTGGTTGATTAATCTCTGATAAGTTTATTTTTGCTTCTGAATTTTGAAATGGCATATCTTTTTCAAGTACTGGTCCTAATCCACTTGTATAATAACTTAGACCAATACCACTATTTCCACCACTACCTACTTCTCTGTTGTATCCATTCACATTTATACCATCTAAAAAAGTTTTAGATGTAGCATATTCCATATGCCTTGTTGAAAAAATAGGAGAATCATATCTTCTTGTTAAACTAATGTTAGTTTCTACCTCACTGACAATTGGAAAAGTCCAACAACTTTGTGTTTGTTTTTGATCTTTTACATTAATATTAATATGATCCCTTAAATCAAAGCTTGACGTTCTACTTGCTTTTATTTTAAAAATTGATCTTTTATTAGAATCGTTTACTTCTACTGGTTCATATGCTGTACCAAAAGGGCTTGGCTCTATATATTTTTCTCTTTCTTCTTCTGGTAAGCTTTTCCATATTTTATAGTCTTGTGTATATTCTAATTCTTCTAGGCCTATTTTTTTTATTTCCTCTTGCTTTGTTACAACTTGTTCTTCTACATCATTGTCCTCTTGTGCATATGTTATTTTTGTACTTATTATAGCTAAAAATAATATAGGTATTACTACAAAAATAATTTTTATTTTTTCTCTCCCCTGTTTTTTCATTTACAAACGCTCCTTTTCATTGTTTCTCGTTTATTTCTTTTTTGTTAAAAATTGCATTTATTCATATTTTATAATAAAAAACTTTTCACAAATTTTCAATAGTTAAAAAGTTAACCATATAAAATACTATTTATTTTTCTTTAGGGAAATAAACTTTGGATACATTGTTACCTTTTGTTTTCATTTTGGTGTCTTTTTTATAAAAAAAGTCTTAATTTCGTTAATTTTACTAGGGAAATCTATATTTCTATGAAGCTTAACGGAATTTTGCATAAAACTTGACAAATCTGTAAATACTGTGTAAAATAGTAACTATCAAAAATAAATAAAACATTTACGTTTGTACAATGAAAGCTTTTAGAAGTAACTTAACAGAGAATAAGGGTCTTTTGGCTGGAAACCCTTTAAGGTCACCCTAAAAAGTGAAACACATTGGAGTAATCTTAAATAAAGTGGAAAATCATACATCTTGATTTTCAAGCTGGGTGGCACCGCGGAAAAATTTATTTCGTCCCTGCATATAAATGCATGGGGCGTTTTTGTTACATGATTTTTGGGACGGAGGAAAAAATCATGGTAACTACGATGTGCAAAAAGAAACGTCCCCATTGCACATAAAGGAGGTATAACAATGAACGAGTATAAAACACATACTTGTAATGAAATTAGTTTAGAGGATGTTGGGAAAAAGGTTAGAATTGCTGGCTTTGTAGAAACCATTCGTGATTTTGGAGGACTTGTATTTTTAGATATCAGGGATATGTATGGGATCACACAAGTGGTAACATCTGGAAAAGAAGAAGATGTTGATTTTGCTTCTCACATACCATTAGAATCTTCTGTTACGGTGTATGGAGAAGTTAAAAAAAGAGATGAAGAAACCGTTAATCCTAAATTAAAAACTGGACTAGTAGAAATTCGTATTGAAGAAATTAAAATTTTAGGTAAAAGAACCAAAAATTTGCCATTTGAAGTAAATAATGATCAAGAGATTAGAGAAGATTTACGACTACAATACCGTTTTTTAGATTTAAGAAATAATAGACTAAAAAATAATTTAATACTAAGAGCTAAAGTCCTTCAATTTTTAAGAAATCAAATGATCGATCAAGGCTTTTTAGAAGTGCAAACACCTATCTTAACTAGCTCTTCACCAGAAGGTGCTAGAGATTACTTAGTACCAAGTAGATTACATGCTGGAAAATTTTATGCCTTACCACAAGCTCCTCAACAATTCAAACAATTATTGATGGTTTCTGGTATTGACAAATATTTTCAAATTGCCCCTTGCTTCCGAGATGAAGATGCAAGAGCAGATAGAGCACCAGGTGAATTTTATCAATTAGACATGGAAATGGCATACGCTACTCAAGAAGATGTGTTTACAGCAATCGAGCCAGTCATCTATAATACCTTTAAAGAATTCTCAGATAAAAAGATTGCAACCTATCCTTTCCCAAGAATTTCCTATAAGGAATCCATGTTGAAATATGGAACAGATAAACCAGATTTAAGAAATCCGCTTCATATCATTGACTTATCTGAATTCTTCAAAAAATGTACCTTTAAGCCATTTATCGATCGAACCGTAAGAGCGATTAAAGTAAAAGGACATCTTTCCAAAGGATTCCATGAAAAAATGTTACAATATGCTATGAGTATTGGTATGGGAGGACTTGGTTATTTAGAAGTATTAGAAGATTTAAGCTTTAAAGGGCCAATTGATAAATTTATTCCCGAAGACTTGAAAAAAGATTTATTAAAATTGGCTGAGTTAGAAAAAGAAGATACCATATTCTTCATTGCTGACAATGAAACAAGAGCAACCGAATTAGCTGGTCAAATTAGAGAAGAACTTGGAAAAAGATTAGATTTAATTGATACAAACATCTTTACCTTCGCTTGGATCGTAGACTTCCCAATGTTTGAAGAAGATGAACATGGAAAATTAGCTTTCAGCCATAATCCATTTTCAATGCCACAAGGTGGATTAGAAGCATTAACAACACAAAACCCATTAGACATTTTAGCCTATCAATATGACATTGTATGTAACGGCATTGAACTATCCTCTGGAGCCGTTAGAAATCATGACATTGAAATCATGTTAAAAGCATTCACCATGGCAGGTTATACCGAAGAAGAAATAAAATCTAAATTTGGAGCTTTATACACTGCTTTCCAATTTGGAGCTCCACCACATGCAGGTATTGCCCCAGGAATTGACAGAATGCTAATGTTATTAACAGACTCTGAAACCATTCGTGAAGTAATCGCTTTCCCATTAAGCAGTAGAGCTCAAGACTTAATGATGGGAGCACCAAGTCAAGTTAAACGAGAACAACTACGTGACGTACACATTCAACTAGACCTAAAATAGACTTTTCACCAAAATTGCCAAGAGGGACGATCCTTTTTGGCAATTTTAATTTTATCATTATATTTAAAAAAGGTTATTTAAAAAATTGCCAAAAAGGATCGTCCCTCTTGGCAATTTAGTGAAATCTCGTTTTATTTTTGTGATTTTCTTTTTTTCCTATTTTCTTCAAACTCTTCCCATGACTTACTAAACTCATGATTCGCAAACATTTCCTTTAATCCTGTAATTTGCTTCAATCGGATAATCTCATCTAGTTCCATTCCTAAATGCTTTGATATTTGTTCTTCAGACCATCCATTCTGTGTTAATGTCATTACAATATGGGACATATCAATAATCTGATGGGTTCCTCTTGCTCTATTATGTCTAATTGTACTTGCCATACGATTCTCTAAATCTTTATCAATCGTAACAATTGGAATTTGCTTTAAATGAAAATACTCTTTTGCACAGCGATAACGGTGAAATCCATCTACTACAATATAAATATCTCTCTTTTTATCATAATAAGTTACAATTGGTTGGGTATAACCATCTTCTTCAATCGAATGTTTTAATAACTTCATTTCTGGCGGTGCTACTTTATTTGGATTGTAATCATTTGCAATAACTTTATCGATATCTACCATTTTTACGTTTAATACTGGAAATTCTATTTCTTTCATTTCACTATTTCGTCCTTTCTAATTTTGCTCTTTTTACTATTTTCTTTTTTCTTCTGTATAAATCGTTACGAAATTCTTATACTCTTGATTTTCACTAATTTTAAAACCGCATTTTTGATAAAGTTCCGTATAGCACTTTGTTACGATACTATAAGTTATTGAATTCTCTTCTCTTACTTTTTCCAAAACCTTTTCCAGATATTTTTCTTTCGTAGTATAGATATTTTTAATTACATTTTTGCTAATTGATACCAGTGCCATTACTTTTTCTTCTTCTATATAAACATACCATTCCTTGTTATCATCATCATAAATTCTGTCATTTATCTGTCTCTCTATTGTCCTTGAGCCAAAAATCCTGCCCATATATTGATAAAATTTTTCTTCTTTATTATTCATTTTTATAATCATAATTTTTCTCCTTTACTTATAATTTTCCTGTATCACCTTTTGCAATGTTTTATCATCTGTTATGGTTGATTTATTCAATAAATTGTCCCACTTATGAATTAATTGCATTAATTCTCTATCGTCATTTTTAGTTTGTGCAAAAGATAGCTTTCTTAAATAAAAGTCATTTTTTTCTATGGCTCTTGCTATTCTTCTCCAAGAAATAACCTTTTTTTGATTTTCCAACCTAGGTTCTGCTACATCTGGTATATCCTCAAATGCCACTCCATATTTATTTCTATGCCAAATCATAAACTTTTTTATCTTTCGATAATAATGTAGCATTAAGTCTCTGTTATAAATTTCTATACTTTCTAATAAAAATACTGCATATTCTTGCCATGACATAAATTTAGGTTTACAAGATTTAATATTACCAAGTGCTGTGGTTCGACAATAAATATTACCGAAATTTACGCCGATTCACTCGATTTAATATTTTCGTCCATGTTTCATATTCAAGAGCTTTATATTGATTTAAGCCATTCTTTTGGTCATCTCCATATGGCTGACAAAGTCTTTGTTCATGAATACCCAAACCATTTTTGTGCATTAATTCATAAATATAATTAAATTTCAAATCTAATTGACTAACAGCTCCCCAAATATCTTCTGTTCTCCAATCATAAAGAGGGTAACAATTGTACACATCAATATGTTTTTCATTTAACTTCAACTTGGTTGTCCAATTATAGTCCTTAAAAGTAATCTTTTTAGCTTGATAAGCAATGGTTCTAAATCGATTGATACTTTCATCTGTTCGAATCCCTATTCCACATGCGATACTCTCTTGATACTTTTTTTGATACCAATTGGCAAATTGAATCGTAAATTCCTCAAATTCTTCTCCCTTTTTAAACCAAGGAAACGGGCAGTTTTTCATATTAATACTATCTGGTGGCATATCTCTTACCCATAGATGCTTACTTTCTTCTTCCCAACAAATCCACTTTGGCTGTAATACTGACACTGCATTTCTTAATGCCATTGGTAAAGTAATATGATAAAAATCTCTTATTTGTGATAATTGTTTTAATTCTTGGATATGTCGGATTGTATGGCTATATTGAGCTTCTAAATCAATAAATAATACATCAAATTTTTTATTCATTTCTTTGGCTACTTTATTAGCTAATTGCACCATGACTGAACTATCTTTTCCACCACTAACACTAAAATAAATATGATTAAAATTATGGAACATAATCTGTAATCTTTCTAAAGTTGCTTCTAGTACATTTTTATCTAAATATTTTTTACCCATTTATTTTCCTCTTCTCTGTTCAAATTATATCATTTTTGAAATTTTCTGTAAAGTTTTGTCAAAAAAAAGAGACCATTTCTAGTCTCTTTCTATGAATTCATATATTTATACATCTATAAATATCTTATTTTTTGTTTACTAAATCTTTTAATGCTTTACCAGCTTTGAATACTGGAGCTTTTGATGCAGGTATTTTGATTTCTTCCTTAGTTTGTGGGTTTCTACCTTTTCTAGCTGCTCTTTTTCTAACTTCAAAAGATCCAAATCCAACTAATTGAACTTTATCTCCTTTTGTTAGAGCCTCTGTTACAACTTCTACAAAAGCGTTTACTGATGCTTCAGCTGCTTTTTTTGTTTCTCCTGTTTTTGCAGCCATTGCTGCGATTAATTCAGCTTTGTTCATTTAAATTACCTCCTATAAGATTTAAATAGTTTATTTTTAAGTACATTGCTTGAACAAAAGCAATATGTACTTCTATTTAAAATTATTCGCCAAAAATACCGAAAATCCTTCTTTTTTTTACTTTTTTTTAATAAACTTTCAGTTTTTCCAGTACTTTACAGATTTTGTCACCGCCTGGCATCATTTTTATTTCTTCTTTTGCAAAAACTTTTAAAGCCACAATTGCTAGAGCATAAATGATTACAGCGATTACAATTGCTATTATTGTTGCCAGTTTTTCAGCAATTATTCCTGAAAGTGTTAAATAACTAAAATAAGAGCAAATTCCCATGATAATTACAGCAAGTATGGGTTTTATTACAAATTTTGAAAATGTCAAATCCAATTTTATCGTTTTTGTTAAAGAAGTAATAGCAATCGTAAAAGCTACCAAATGGCATGCTACTGATGCCCACGCTGCTCCATTTACTCCTATTTCTGGTATTGGTACTAAAATCAAATTCAAAATAAGTTTTACAATTACGCCGACATCCCAATGATATAGCTGGAATTATTAATTTTCCGTACCCCTGTAAAGCACCATTTATAGTTTGATCTAATATGGTAAAAATAATTGTTAAAGAACTAATTTGTAATACTACTTCTCCTGAACTAGCATTAGGAAACAGTAAATTTAAAATTGGACCAGCAAATAAACACATTCCAATCGTACAAGGCAGTCCAATTAACATAGAAGTTAATAAAGAAAATGACGTTTTTTGTGTAATTGTCTTGTGATCCTTTCGAGCTTTTGCTGCTGAAATTGCTGGTACTAATGCCGTAGCAAATGCTACATTAATAGATAGCGGTAAACTCGTTAGCATATCTACTTTTCCGCCCAAAATCCCATATTGCGAAATTGCCATATCTTCTGACATAAATTCTTTCAAACTTCTTACTACGGTAAAAGAATCAATATTTTTATTAAGAGACGACATAATCGCAGTTAAAGCAATTGGAATAGAAACCATTAAAATCCTTTTGATAATTGTTACTACCCTTTCATACTTATAATTTACCGTTGTTTTTATTTCTGTTGCAATTTCTCTACTTCTTGTTTTATAGTATAAATATAAGTAACCAAACCCAGCAAATGTTGCCAATGTAGTAGCTAATGTTGCCCCTCCTGCCATCCATTGTGTAGAAGCATTTGAAATGATAGCAATAATCTCTACTAATATAATAGTAAGCGTTGTTTTAAATACTTGCTCTAAGCTTTGTGACCTTGCCGTTGCTTTGATATTCTGCCTGGCATTAAAATATCCCCTCATAACAGATGAGATCGCTACAAAGAAAATAGCTGGCGATAAGGCAACTAAAGTCATTTCTGCTTCTGGAATCTGTAACCATAAATTAGCAATCCTATTGGCACCAAGAAATAATAACAAGCTTCCTATTAATCCAATCATCGCAAAAGTCGCAAAAGCAATCTTAAAAATTCTATGACCACCCTTATGGTCTCCGACTGCAATTCTTTCTGATACTAATTTAGAAATCGCATTTGGAACCCCTATGGATGATATGGTGAGTAACATGGCATAAATTTGATAACCAGCTGATACAATTCCATTTCCTTTGTCACCAAATCCTTCTCTATTTGTTAAATATAATGTATATATTAAACCTAATAATTTAATCAGCACTTGTGAAAAAATCAAAGTAATAACGCCTTGCATAAAGGTTTCTTTTTTAGGTGTTCTTTCCATTTCTTCTTTTGGCATTTTTATTTTCGTCCTTTCCATTGTATTTTTATCCCTTTTATTTCATTTTACTGATTCATTATAGATTTAATTACTAAAATATTCAATTAAATATTTTTATCAATATCTGGTAATAATTGTTTCTTTCTTGAAACAACGCCTTCTAAAAAAGCTCTATCATTAACTAAGTCTTTTCCAAAAGCTACTTTTATAACTCCTGATTTCTCTCCTAATGCTATAATTTCTGAGTTACTATTTAAAATATCTGTGATGGCTAATACAAACAAACTTAATCCTTTTTCTTGAATTGTTTCATTCATCACTGTTTTCAATTCTGTTTCTCTTTTTAAAACATCTTCGATACTAACTGTATTTACTTGAGCAATTTCAAATTTTGTATCTTCTTTTTCAAATACTTTGGCATCTATATTAATTAATTCTTCTGCTGATAAATCATCTAAGTCAGTTCCTGCTTTTAACATTTTTAAACCATATTCATCCACATCAATTTCTGCTATTTTACCTAATTCCTCTAAGGCTTTCTTATCAAATCTAGTTGTTGTTGGTGATTTTAATAATAAAGTGTCTGATATAATTGCACTTGCCATTAAAATAGCATCTTTTTTATCAATCTCAAAATTAAATTCTTTGAATTCTTCGTATAAAATGGTTGCTGTACAACCATAAGGTTTTGCCGTATAATATAGTGGTTCGGATGTTTCAAAATTAGCAATTTTATGATGGTCTGTTACCATACGTATGGTTGCTTTTTCAATTCCTTTTACACTCTGACTGAATTCGTTATGATCTACTAAAATTACTTCTTGCCCTTCTTCTACTTTTTCAATTAGTTCTGGTGCCTCTATTTTTAAATAGTCTAAGACAAATTGTGTTTCTTTATTGATATTTCCTAATCTAACTGCTTTTGCTTTCCATCCTACTTTTTCGTTTAGGCTTTCATGTACAAGACTAGAACATATTGAATCGGTATCTGGATTTTTGTGTCCGAATATTAATACTTCTTTTTCCATTTTTTACTTCCTTTCATCCTTAATTTCTTTTTATTGCAAAAACAAAAAGAAATTATATTTTTTAAATTATATAATTTCTTCTTTCTATTGTCAATATCTAAATTACTTGTCAATATTTCGCTTAATATCCTCTAATTCCTGTTTTGAAAACTGATATTTTTTGTTGCAAAAGTGACATACTAACTCCGCTTGCCCCTCTGTATCAATAATGTCTTGTAACTCTTCCTTCCCAATCGTTGCCAATCCATCTGCCATATGTTCTTTGGAACAATCACATTCATAAATTGGTATGATATTTTCTTCTATAATTTCAACATTATCCTCACCAGTTATTTTTTGTGCAATTTCTTGCAAAGATAACTCTTTGTCTAACATCTTTGATATTGCCCCTGCTTTAAAAATTGCTTGCTCCACTTTTGAAATTTCTTCCTCTGTTGCATCAGGCATAGGATTAATTAAATACCCTCCTGCTGATTTCACTCCATTTTTATCCACTAATACGCCTAAAGCAACGGCTGAATTTCTTTGTTCTGAGTTGACAAAATAGTTCGCAAAATCGTCCGCAATTTCCCCTGATATTAATGGTGAAATTCCTATATATGGATCTTTTAGTCCAATATCTTTAATGACATTGATGTAGCCTTGGTACCCAACTGCTCCGCCTACATCTAACTTCCCAAATTCATTTAATGGTATATCGATTTGTGGATTCGCTACATATCCTTTTACTTTTGGAAAGTTATTAGTAGTTGCTACCATCATTTCAATTGGTCCATTTCCTTTGATTTGTACTGTTAATTTGTCTTTTACATTTTTCATCTCTGCTCCCATAATGGCTGTTATGGTAAGCATTCTTCCAAATGCTGCTGTTACAACTGGACTTAGGTCATGCGTTTTTCTTGCTTTTTCTACTAATTTAGTTGTGTCAGCACAGATGACTGATATTTTTTGATTATGTGCTAAAAATTTTATGATTTGATCCTTTTGCATATTGTACCTCTTTCCCTTAGTTTCTTTTTCTTAAATGATTTGTTTGGTTAATCTCCTTAATTACAAATTTCCCATTATCGTATTCAATTTTATTAATAGCTGTATTATCTTGACTATATTTATCCTCTTCGTTTGAATTTACTTCTTCTATTCCTTTAAGAAAAGTATAAATTGCACAACCATGTGAACATATTAATACTGTTTTTTCTCTATTTTTCTCTACTATCTCTTGAATGCACTGTTTCATTCGTAATTCAACTTGTTCTGTTGTTTCTTGCCCTGGTATTCCTCTAATCTCATTAAATTTTCTTTTATTCTCCATGATCTTAGGATCTCTCTTATTTACTTCTTTCCAAGTAATTCCATCATATATTCCAAAATACTTCTCCATCAAGTCTTCACAAACATTTATTTTTAAATTAAAGTATTTTGCTGTAGGTCTAATCGTTTCTATACATCTTGTAGATAAGCTTGAATATATAACATCAATTTTGTATTTTTTTAATTCCTTTGCTAAATCTTGAGCCATCTCTTTTCCAATCTTCGTTAATTTAAATTCAGTTCTTCCCGTTAAAGCATTTATTACATTTCCTTCGCATTCTGCATGTCTTACTAAAATGATAGAAGTCATAATCATCCTACCTTTCTTTTTATCCTTCTGCATTTTTCAATTCATTTTGTATATATTGTCTTGATTTCTTTGTCTCTTCTTCTATAAAATGGTTAATGCTTTGGTAATCAATTTTATTATTGATTATACTTTCTAATTGATTTATATTTACTATATTCTGAGAATCTACATGAAATCTTGTTAATAAATCATTAAATTTATAACAGTTATTTGTTCTTGATAAACCTACAAATTGTTTATTATATTTAATTGAAAATACTGCTCCGTGAAAGGTATCTGTAATGATATAATTAGCATGTTTGAAATAATTTAACAACTCAAAAGGTGTAACATTAATATTTTCATCACACCAAGGTTGATATAAACCTAAACCTATGGTCTTTAATTTATGATTTTCAGCAAATTTTTTTATTGCATTAACTTCTTTTTCATTGCATAAACGATAATCATATGAATATATTACTATATAATCTTTTGGTTCAAATTTTTCTTGTGGTATATATTTATCAAAATTATAAATAAACACTGGATCTATATTTTCTTTTGCTTCTTTTCCTAAAATATTTCTAACAAATTGTAATGTGTTTTTATCTCTTACAGATATATTTTTTAGGTAATTTAATGCCTTTTTTATATCTCCTTCTAAATTATTTTCTTGTATTTGTTTATAGGTAGTATGACCACAGCTAGCTGCATAGGTTATTGTATATTTAGAAACGTTTTCCCCAAATAATTGCGGTGTAAATCCGATATCATTATTTCCAATACAATTAAAAACTTCATCACTACCAATAATAGCAAAATCATAATCATTTTTAAAATTCTTTTTTTCCGATAATGCTAAATATCTTTTTGCAAATGCAGATATAATTTCATTTCTATTTTTTCTAAAATTTACAAACTCTTGATTGTCCCAATCCTTTGTTCCTTTATCCTTATATTCTATTCCTTTATATATTGGACCTTGCTTAATGTCAATAAATTCTACTGTATTCCCTAATTCTTCTAATATACTCTTTAAAGATAAAGCTTGAAAAAATGATCCATAATTATTTACCCTTTGCATTGATAATATCCCTGTCTTCATCTAATTTTCCCCTTTCTAAAGTATTTTCTAGCGCAACCTTAAAACCATATTTTTTATATAATTTTTTAAACACTTCTGCATTTTTATTTTTATATGATGGATGGTTTAGTTGTTCATTTCCTTTCTGTGCTTCTTCTATTGTCCTTTCTTCTATAAATATTTGAGATTTTATATCTTGTATTAATTTATCTCCTTTTTTTGTATTAACTAATATTAACGATACTCCATCCTCTATTTTATGATTAAATGGTATTTCGTCCCCTAATCCCCAAAAATCTCCAATGGTTATGTCTGATACTCTTTCCTTCTTTGCATACCTACATTGATAACAGTTTTCTCTATAAAAAAGGCCTTCTAAAAATGCACTATAATATACATCTTCTTTACTGTGTCTTTTGTAAACAATTTTCTCCTTTTTATATGCTGTAAAATGCCTATTATTTTCTCCTCTAAAAGTAACATTATCTATTTTGTTTTGTATTTTTAAATATTTTAGATAATCTTTAAAATATTTAATTGGTGGTACTCCATGACATACTAAATCAACTGTAATTAAATTACTGGTATCCTTATTTTTTAAAAAACTTTTTAATCCACTTACTTGACAAGGAGTTCCAATAAATACAACTTCTTTTTTTCTTTTCAATTGTTCTTCTATTTGTATATATAAATTTCCAATATAACTTTGAACATATTTTGAACCTTTATATTTTTTCACTTCTTCTATTGTATCAGTCATTTTATGTACTAAATTCATATTTTCGTTATATTGTGTTCCGACAGCTATTCCTTCATGATTTATCACATATTTATAGATTTCCCATGCAATTCCTCCAGAAGCACTTTTTTTCCTTTCTTCTTTGTCAAGTGACCATCCAGCATATACTCTAAGAGGGATGTGAAATTCAATAGAGTTGTTTTCAGGACATTTTTTTATGCATAGATTGCAATTTATACACTTATTTTCATCGATGTTTGGCATTAAAATTCCATACTCATCTTCTTTCATTTCGATACAATTTTTAGGGCAACTATTCATACATGCACTGCAACCAGTACATGCACTCTTTTCACATATTTGTTTCATTTGAATACCTTCTTATCATTTATTATTCTTTGTCAAGTTATAAAAACTATATCTTTTAGATGTTATTTAGTCAAAAAATCTATCTTCTTTTTCATTAAATTGGTATTGTCTTTTTGGAAAAACTGGAGTATTAATTCCTTGTTGATAACATTTTAATATTTCTTTCACTTTATATGGAATACTCATTGTTTCTTGTCTAATAAAACTTATTAAATATGGTTTATATTCGTCTGGTGTAATACAATATAATTCCAATACATGTGATAACATCTTATACATATCCACACATTTTCTTAAAGTTGGTGTAGATGTAATACTTCCATCTCTATTCCTTACATAATTGTATATTGGAAATTCTCCATAATCAATCTTTTCTGCTAATATAGTTGCTTTCATTGAATATACCATATCTTCATAATAAATATCTTCTATAAATTCAATATTCTTTTCTTTTAAAAATTGTCTTTTCCAACATTTGCTAGCAACTGCAAAGTGCATATCACATAAAATTCTTGCCTGTTTTGTAGAATTTTGAGCATTCGGAATATAAGTTTTATTGCTTCCTCCTATATAATGAACACCAAAATAAGCAATATCTGGATTGCTTTTCTCCAATACTTTATTTATCTTTGTCAAAGTAGTACTTTCATAAAAGGTATCATCTGCATCTAAATATAAAATATATTCTCCTTTTGCTTTCTTTACTGCTGTATTTCTAGCTGCTCCTAATCCTATATTTTTTCTACTAGTTATTAGTTTTACTCTATTATCTTTTATTTCTTCTACTACTTGAATTGTATTATCTGTTGATGCATCATTAAAGATTACAATTTCATAATCCTTGAAATCTTGACATAAAATACTTTTTATAGCTGTATTAATACAATTCGCCATATTATATGTAGCAATAATAACACTAAATTTTGGACTTTTCAAAACAATCCCTCCTATAATATATCTCTTGTTTATGTTCACTCTTTGTATTATACCAAAAAAACATTATTGTGTCAAAATTTTTCCCTTATTAATTACAATTATTCGACAAAAAACTTTTATTATTTAGATAAAAACGTGTTTATATCTAAATTTGAATTATAATAATTACATAAATAATTATACTACTTGTTTCTAGTTAAACTCTAGTACTATAAATTACTATACAATATGCAATGCTCTTTAAATCCTTAAAGATCTAAAGAGCATATGAGTTATTTGTATTCTGTGTTTATTAGATTTTATTATAAGTCTCTATTTTTGTTACCTTATAATCTAATTTGAATCCGTATGATACATTCCTTTTTTACATTGTGGAGAACTCACCCTCTTATGTAAAATATCAATGTGATCATTCTGTATCTTTTTTCTACTTTATATCTCCCTTTCACTGATGCATTTCAAACATATCCTTCCCCTCACCGCAGACAGGGCAAACCCAATCCTCTGGCAAATCCTCAAAAGCTGTTCCAGGTTTAATCCCAGCCTTTTCATTTCCGTGACTTAGGATTATAAATATATTTACACTCCAGACATTCATATCTTTGCAACTCTAACTTTTCCGCTTGAAAATTCTTGTAGCCCAATCCCAGAGCAACAATCACCATAAGTAAGAAAGACAAAGCCTTCCAAATACCACTTTCTAATGATATAATCGCAAACAATCCAAAAGTAGCAGCAATCCCATATAAAATTAGAACAGCTTGTTTCTGACTAAAACCTCGAGCCACAATCAAATGATGTAAATGTCCTTTATCTGCTTTAAAAATTGCCTTAATTGACTTTCCTCGAATCAATCTACGAATAATCGCCCAAACTGTATCAAATATTGGCAATCCCAACGCTAACAATGGTAATACAATAACCGCAGCTGTATAAGTCTTTGCCACTCCTAGTATTGAAATAATAGAAAGTGAAAAACCCAAAAAATTAGATCCAGTATCACCAATAAAAGTTTTAGCTGGTGCAAAATTAAATGGCAAAAATCCCACTAATGCCCCTGCTAACGCTGTAATCAACAAAATGGAAATAAGTGGTGAACCATTTAATACAAATATAATTAATAACGATACAGCTGAAATAACTGAAATTCCAGCTGATAATCCATCTAATCCATCAATCAAATTAATCGCATTGGTTACCCCTACAATCCATCCTATTGTTAGAATAATAGAAAAAGCTTCTTTTAACTCCTCTGTTGGTAGAAAAGCTGGTGTTATTTCATCAATTCTTACGCCAAAAGCCACTACAACAATTGCTGCCAATACTTGTCCCAATAATTTGACCATTGGCTTTATTGTCACAATATCGTCCATCACGCAAAAGATCGATATCACAATAATTCCTAAAAACATGCCTAGCAATTTCATTCCGTATTGCTCTGGTCCGAATAAGTCAATGGTATTTTCCAAACTTTTTACAATTAGCAGATATATAATAGCTACTAAAAATCCTAGTATAACAGCTGGACCACCAAACTTAGGCATTGTTTTTTTGTGCATTCTTCTTTCTTCTTTTTCTATGCTAACTGCTCCTACTTTTTTTGCTATTTTTATGGTATATGGTGTCGTCATAAAAGTTACAATAAAGGCTAGCAAAAAAGCAATGGCTATATCACCCCACATAAATTTTGCCTCCTATTTCATGTTTTCGCTTTCTATTTCCTCAATTATTTTTAATCTTTGTTCATGTCTTCCACCTTCAAATTGTGTTGCAAGCCAAATTCTTATCATACAAATTGCTTCATTCACAGTCACATCATCTGCACCAATTGATAAAATATTACTATTATTATGTAATTTAGCAAACTTAGCCGTATATTCATTATGGCAAAGAGTACATCGAATCCCTTTAAATTTATTAGCCACCATACTCATTCCAATCCCAGAACGACAAATTAGTATTCCATTTTCGCATTTTTTTGATTGTACTTCTTTTGCTACTTCTTTCGCAATATTAGGATAATCTACACTTTCCTCAGTCATGCAACCCACATCTTTATATGGTATTTCTTTTTCCTCTAAATACTTTTTAATTTCTTCTTTTAATTTATAACCTCCATGGTCACTTCCAATAGCTATCATTCATATCACTCCATTCTTTTTACAATATATCATAAATAATTTACCTTTACAATAATTATTTCCAATTTTACTTGCTTTTTACAAAAAAATGTGTTAAAATATCCTATGTTATAGTGTAATATAGACTAAGAGGAGGTGCTTAAAAGAAATGCCAAATATCAAATCAGCTAAAAAAAGAGTTAAAGTAATTGAGAAAAAAACTTTAAGAAATAATATGATAAAATCTGGATATAAAACAGCTGTTAAAAAATTTGAAGAAGCTTTAGCAAATGGAAACATGGAAGAAGCAAAAATTTTATTTTCTGAAGCTACTAAAAAAATTGATCAAGCATGCACAAAAGGTGTTATCGTTAAAAATACAGCTGCTAGAAAAAAATCTAGCTTATCAAAAAAATTAAATGCAGCTATGGCCTAGGCTCATATAAAAATTATGCATAGTTTTTATGAAAGAAAAGAACTTCTCAAAAAGGAGTTCTTTTTAGTATGTTAATGTCTCTACTGATTCCAAGATTAAATGCTAACATCAGGTATCCTGCTTGGCAAGCATTTCCATTGTTTTTTACTTACTTTCATGTTACTATTAATTATGATGATATTTCTTTGGTGAGGTGTAATATGTTAAAAAAATTATTCGATTATTTTAAAAATCTTGATAAAAAAACATCTAAAATTATGAACTATGGACTAAAATTTTGCTTTACAATTTGCCTAATAGCTGTCTTAATTTTATTTACATACATTTGTGATTTTGCTTCTCCTTTTATTTATTACTTAGGTATCAATTTGTTTAAACTTAGCTTGATTTTTGGAATTGAATTTATTGTTTGTGGTTTTGTTGTTGATGGTATTAAAAAACAGCTAATATAAACCTTAAAAAGACTCACATTGGTATTTGTGAGTCTTAAATTTTTATAAACTTTCCAAGATGTTTATTTATTTTATAATATTTTATACAATTTCTATATCATTTATTTAATTCTTCCAAAAACATCTTATTCAACATCTGAGGATTAGCCTGTCCTTTTGTCTCTTTCATAGCCTGACCTACTAAGAAACCTAAAGCCTTATCCTTTCCTCCCTTATAATCTGCAATGGACTGTGGATTTGCCTCCAATATTTTAAGTACTACTTCTTTAATGGCACCCTCATCTGATATTTGAATCCAATCTTTCTCTTTGATAATTTGCTCTGGATCTCTTGGATTTTCAAACAATTCTGTTAATACCTTTTTACCAATACTAGAACTAATGGTTCCTTTATCAATTAAAATCACTAACTTACCTAATTGTTTGGCATCAAAAGGAATTTCAATTGGTTCCATTTCTGTCTCATTTAAAATTCTTGATATATCTGATATAATCCAGTTATTAACCGCCTTTGGATTATTGCATACCTGAATTGCTTCTTCAAATAAATCTGACAAATATTTAGAAGAAGTAATTAAATTAGCATCTTTTTCAGACAACTTATAATCTTCCAAATACCTTTGTTTTCTGCTTCCTGGTAATTCTGGCAAAGACTCTTTGATATTTTGAATATATTCCTCTGACAATTTAATTGCCACTAAATCTGGATCTGGGAAATATCGATAATCTTGTGCATCTTCTTTATCCCTCATCGGAAATGTTTTTCCTGAAACCTCATCCCATCTTAAAGTTTCTTGTTCAATCTTTCCGCCATCTTCGATCACATCGATTTGTCGATCCACTTCATATTCAATCGCTCTTGTAATACTTCTAAAAGAATTCATATTCTTCATTTCTGTACGAGTACCAAGTTTTGTGTCACCTTTTTTTCTAACAGAAACATTGACATCAGCTCTTAGAGAACCTTCTTGCATTTTACAGTCAGATACTTCAATATATTCCAAAATTGATTTTAACTTTCTTAAATATTTCTCAGTTTCTTCGCTACTACGAATATCTGGCTCAGAAACAATCTCAATTAAAGGAACACCTGCTCTATTTAAATCAACTAAGCTTCCCCCTCCGAATTCATCATGATTTAATTTACCCGCATCTTCCTCAATATGAATTCTAGTTAATCCAATCTTCTTTTTACCATCTTGTGTTTCAATTTCAATATAACCATGCTCACATAGTGGTTTATCAAACTGTGATATTTGATATGCTTTTGGTAAATCTGGATAAAAATAATTTTTTCTATCATTTTTGCTATCTCTTGAAATCTCACAATTTGTTGCTAGTCCCGCTTTTACTGCATATTCCACAACCTTTTCGTTTAATACTGGTAAGGTTCCTGGCATAGCCATACAAATCGGACAAGTCTGCGTATTTGGCTCTGCTCCAAACTTAGTTGGACAAGAACAAAATATTTTTGTATTGGTTGATAGTTCTGCATGAACCTCTAACCCTATTACTATTTCGTAATCTTCTCTTGACATTTTTTCCTCCTTCTTTGAGATACTGGGGACAAGTCTAAATTGTCTCATTTTTTGTTCTATTTTATGAGACATTTTAAACCTGTCTCTATTGTCTCATCCTTCGCTTATGGTTTATAATTTTCTCTGAATTTGATAGCTTGTTCAAATGTGTATGCTGCATTTAATATGGTTTCTTCACAGAATTTGTTTCCAATTAATTGCATTCCAATTGGCATTCCTTCTTGATCTACACCACATGGAATAGATATTCCTGGAAGTCCTGCTACATTCACAGAAACAGTACAGATATCTGCTAAATACATCTCTAATGGATTATTTGATTTTTCTCCAATGTCAAAGGCAACTGTTGGTGATGTTGGTGTTAAAATAACATCATATTTCTCAAAAGCTTTATTAAATTCGTTCATAACTAATGTACGTACTTGTTGTGCTTTTTTGTAATAAGCATCATAATATCCAGAAGACAATACATAAGTTCCTAAAATAATTCTCCTCTTTACTTCTGCCCCAAAAGCTTCACTTCTTGATTTTTTATAGATTTCTTTTAAATTCTTAAATTCTGGTGTACGATAAGTATAACGAATCCCATCAAATCTTCCTAAGTTTGAACTTGCTTCTGCACAAGCAATAATATAATATGTTGCTAATGCATATTGAGAAATATCTAACGAAATTTCTTCTACTAGGGCTCCCAATTCTTGATATTTTTCAATTGCTTTTTGTAGAGAAGCCTTTACTTCTTCATTGATTCCTTCTCCAAAAAATTCCTTAGGAACTCCTATTTTTAGTCCTTTCACATCATTTTTAAGTGCCTTTGTATAATCTATTTTTGGTCTATCACTTGATGTGGTATCTTTTTCATCATGTCCTGCAATAACATTCAATAATATTGCTGCATCTTCTACATCTTTTGTAATTGGTCCAATTTGATCTAATGATGAAGCAAATGCAACTAGTCCATATCTGGATACTAAACCATAGGTTGGCTTTAAGCCTACTACTCCACAAAAACTAGATGGTTGTCTAATAGATCCACCTGTATCAGATCCTAAAGCCCATGGTACTAATTGTGCTGCTACTGCTGCTGCACTTCCTCCTGATGATCCTCCTGGTACTTTATTTAAATTCCATGGATTTCTAGTTTTTTTAAAATAAGAATATTCTGTTGAACCTCCCATAGCAAATTCATCCATGTTTAGCTTTCCTAGATTTATCATGTTTTCATGATTTACCTTTTCCATAACAGTAGCATCATATGGTGCTACAAAATTTTCTAACATTTTTGAACTACAAGTTGTTTTTATCCCTTTTGTACACATATTATCTTTAATTCCAATTGGAATTCCAGCTAATTCGCCCTTGATTTCACCTTTTTCTACTTTACTTTGAATATCTTTTGCTTGCTTTATTGCCTCATCTGTTAATAGTGTTACAAAAGCTTGTACATCATTTTCTTTTTCCTTAATTCTATCTACATAGGCGTTTGTTATATCAGTTATTGTTAATTCTTTATTTTTTAATTTTTCTTGTAACTCATGTACTGTTAACTCTGTAATATTCATGTATTTCCCTCCTTAAATCTTCCCTTCCATCACAATTTTATATGTCATTCACACATAATCTTCTAATTTAAAACCTTTGGTATTTTGAACATATTTTGTTCCTTTGCCACAGCATTTTGTAACAAACTCTCGTTATCTTCAAATATTTTTATTTGATCTTTTCTAAATACATTTTTTGCCTCATTACTTCCAATTGTAATGTCTAAATTCTCTACTGGTGCATTATTTACTATATTAGCAAAATTTAGAATATCTTGTAAATGTAATATATAGCTATCAATTTCATTTTCTTCTAAATTTAAATGTGCTAAATTAGCAATGTGTAAAATCTCTTCTCTACTTACTTTCATGCTTTTCCCTCATTCCTTTCTAAGTACTCTCAATATGTTTCCTATTATATACTTTTTTTACCAAAAAAACAAGCCTAAAATGGCTTGTTTTCCTATTTTGTAATTATTTTAATTCTACAACTGCTCCAACTTCAGCAAATTTAGCTTTTAATTCTTCAGCTTCTTCTTTAGCAACACCCTCTTTAACTGTCTTAGGTGCTCCATCTACTAATTCTTTTGCTTCTTTTAATCCTAATCCTGTAGCATCTCTAACTACTTTAATAACTTTAATTTTTTGATCTCCTGCTTCGCTAAGCACTACATCAAATGATGATTTTTCTTCAGCTTCTCCTCCTGCTACTGCTCCACCAGCTGCTGGTGCAGCAGCTGCTACTGCAGACACTCCATATTTTTCTTCGATAGCTTTAACTAAATCTGCTAATTCAACAACTGTTAAAGCGTCGATTTCTTCGATTAACTTTTCTATTTTTTCCATTCTAATTCACATTCCTTTCTTATTTTTAGTGATTTAAGCTCACCACTCTATTTTTACTATTATATGTTGAAGCCTATGCTTCTTCTGTTGTTTCAGCTTTTGCTTCTTCCGCAACAGCTGGTTCTTCTGCTACTACTGAAACAGTTACTTTTTCTCCTGCCTCTTCTTTTTGAATTCTTACTTGATCAAGTGCAACTGCAACTTTTGAAATATTTCCAAGTAATGCACCTGCAAGCATTGATAACAAGGTTTCTCTTGATGGTAATTTTGCCAATGTAATAATTTCTTCTGCTGTCATTACTTTTCCTTCAATAACGCCACCTTTGATTGTATAATACTCGTTATCTTTGGTAAATTTGTAGATTACTTTAGATGGTTCTAAATAATCTTCTGAACTCATAACAACTGCTGTTGGTCCTTCTAATTTTTCTTCTAAACCTTCTATACCACATTCAGCTAATGCTCTTTTCGTAATATTATTTTTTATAATGGTATATTTAGCTCCTGCATTTCTTAGGTCTTTTCTTAATGTTGTGTCATCTGTTACATTAATTCCTCTGTAATCTGTTAGAAGTATTAATTTAGCTTCTTTCATTTGTTCAGCTAATTTGCTTACTTCTTCTTTCTTTTGATTTAGTATTTTTTCACTTGCCATTTTTTCTAATTCACCTCCTAATAGTTGTTAATTTATATAAAAATATAAAAAACACTCTTTCTTCCTCCGAGGATATAAAGAGTGTCTATTACACTTTTCTTTTACCTCGGTAGGACTTAACTTTTTGCCTACTGTCTTTGGCTTTTTTCTATTTTTGGTTAATATAAATTCCAGGTCCCATTGTTGTTGTAATTGCTACACTCTTGATGTATTGACCTTTTGCTGCTACTGGTTTTGCTTTTATAATCGCATCCATAATTGTTTGATAGTTTTCTAATAATTTGTCAGCTCCAAATGAAACTTTTCCAAATCCTAAGTGAATAATATTTGTTTTATCCAAACGGTATTCTACTTTACCAGATTTAATTTCACTGATTGCTTTTGTTACGTCCATTGTAACAGTTCCTGACTTAGGGTTTGGCATTAATCCTTTTGGACCTAACACTTTACCTAATCTTCCTACAACTCCCATCATATCTGGAGTTGCTACTACAACATCATAATCAAACCAATTATCATTTTGAATTTTTGGTATTAATTCTTCTGCACCTACAAAGTCAGCACCTGCTTTTTCAGCTTCTTCTGCCTTTGGTCCTTTTGCAAATACTAATACTTTTTGTGTTTTACCAGTACCATTTGGAAGCACTACGGTACCTCTAACTTGTTGATCAGCGTGTTTAGAATCTACACCTAATTTTACATGTAATTCAACTGTTTCATCAAATTTTGGCTTTGGCATTTTTTCAATAATCTCTAAAGCTTCTTTCACTTCATATTCTTTTGTTTTATCAACTAGTTTTACGCTTTCTGCGTATCTTTTTGACATTTTCATCTTTCTTTACCTCCTTTGGTTCTAACGAGCTTTTCTTCTTACATTTTGCTCTCCCAATTAAAATTATTCTTATTTTATAAAATAAATCAAAATTAGTATACTGTGCATGTTCGGTAAATTTATTAAGACGAAGTCGTACGCTGGTACGTCGAGTTTTAATAAATTTAGCAAACATGTGCAGGATGCTGATTTTCATTTATTTTATTCTGTCACAACAACACCCATAGACCTAGCCGTACCTTCTACCATACTCATCGCTGTTTCAATTGTAGCGGCATTCAAATCTGGCATTTTTTGTTCTGCAATTTCTTTCACTTGTGCTTTTGTTATCTTAGCAACTTTTTCCATATTTGGTTTTCCTGAACCTTTTTGGATTTTAATTGCTTTTTTAATTAATACAGCCACTGGTGGTACTTTTGTAATAAAATCAAATGACTTATCTTTGTAAACTGTAATTACTACTGGTATAATCATTCCTGGTTGGTTTGCTGTTCTATCATTGAATTCTTTAACAAATTGCATGATATTAACACCACTGGATCCCAATGCTGGTCCTACTGGCGGAGCTGGTGATGCTTTTCCTGCTTCAATTTGTAATTTAATAATATTTGAAATTTCTTTTTCTGCCATTTTAATGGCACCTCCTTTTACTTTCTAATAATTGTTTTACTTTAACTTTTGAACTTGTGAAAATTCTAATTCTACTGGTGTCTCTCTTCCAAACATAGATACTAGGACTTTTACTTTATGCTTTTCTGTGTTTATTTCTTGAACGGTACCCACAAATCCTTCAAATGGTCCATTCATAACCTGTACTTGTTCGTTTACCTCATAATCTACATTGATTGGAACATCTTCAAATCCCATATTTCTAATTTCATCTTCTGTCAATGGAATTGGGTCCGTTCCAGAACCTACAAATCCAGTAACACCTCTTGTATTTCTTACTATATACCAAGATTCTTCTGTTACGATCATTTTAATTAGAACATAACCAGGGAAAACTTTTCTTAGATTTGTCTTTCTTTTTCCATCTTTAATTTCAATTTGTTCTTCCATAGGAACAATGATATCAAAAAAGAAATCTTCTAACTCTCTATTTTTAATGGTTTTTTCTAAGTCTGCTTTTACCTTATTTTCATAACCAGAATAAGTATGTACCACATACCATCTAGCTACATTATCATAATCTTTTTGAGACACTTGTGTTAGCCTCCTTTTACTTTCAATTATTCTGCCTTGTTTTCTGTTTGATTCTCTGTGTTATTTTCTTCTGTTGAAACATCTGTATTACTTTCTGTTGTCTCTCCTTCTGTATTGGTTTCTCCATTTTCCGTATTCTCTGTTGTTGCATTTTCTGAAGTAGTATTATTGGTTACAATTACTTCTTTTATTTTGTCAACTCCATGTTTATTTAAAGTTTCAAATGCAATATCTAATACAAAAACAATTGCTACAGTAATGAATACGATTGTTATAACTGCTGTTGTATTATTTAACAATTGTTTTGGCGTTAGCCAACTTACTTTTTTCAATTCAGCTTTAAAGTCTTTAAAAAAGCTCTTTTTGTTTTTACTATTGTCTTTTTTAGTTTTTGCTTCTTTTTTAGCCATTTTATTTCCTCCTTAAAATAGCTTTTTAACTATTTAGTTTCTTTATGTGTTGTACGTTTCTTGCAAAATTTACAATACTTAACAATTTCTAATCGATCGGTATTATTTCTCTTGTTTTTTGAAGTTGTGTAATTTCTTCTTTTACATTCTGTACATTCTAATGTTATATTTTCTCTTGGTCCTTTTGCTGCCATATGAAAACACCTCCGTATTTTTTAACATTACTTTTTTAAAACGATGTGAGCGTATATCCGTAATAATTATACGCTTGCCTATTGTACCACTTTTTTCCTTTTGTGTCAATGATTTTTTCTCTTTTTTTGCACGGAAAATCCAAATTTTCCTACTTTTTTTCCTAATTGATAATAATGACCATTTGCGTAAGCAATTAAATCACATTTTGAAATATCAAAAGCCCCTTTTTCATCTATATATTTTTCGTCTGCATTAATCGCCAATACATCTGCTATAAACATGTGATGTGAGCCAAGTTCTTGAATTTCTTTTACTCTACATTCAATCGATACAGGACTTTCTTGAATCATGGGACATTTTACATAGTTAGCTTTTTCTTTGTGTAATCTCATTTCTTTAAATTTATCTACTTTTGATCCTGTTTTTACGCCACACCAATCCGTTGCTTTGGCTAATTGTTTTGTTGTTAAATTAATAACAAATTCTCTATTTTCTTTGATTAATTGATAGGAATATCTTGTAGGGCGGACAGAAATATAGACAGTTGCTGGATTAGTATTTAAAATACCTGTCCATGCAACTGTTATAATATTAGACTTCTTCATTGTCCCACAACTTACCATGACAGCAGGTAATGGGTACAAAAATGTTCCTGATTTCCATGTTACTTTTGCCATATTACATAACCTCTCGTTCTTGGCTCTTTTCCTTTTGTTTTGCTGTTTGTTTCCATATCATCACTGCAGCCATTTGTTCCTTTTCCATTGGTGATAATTCGATATTTTCTAAGGTAATATAATATTCTCCAGCCTGATTTTGTTCAATTCCTCCAACAAATCCTCCCATACTTTTGGAAGCTCCAATTGTAGTTTCTGCTAATAATTTATTAATGAAACAATCGTAATAATCTGGATCTACTGGTTCGCCTGTTTTCTCATTTATGCTTACACTAGGTGAATTTGTATATATTGTATTTACCTTTTCTTGTCCATTAATTATTCTTTTTACTTCATATTCGTCTACAAATAACTGACCAACACCTGTCCAATTTTGAAATTTGAGTTTTCCAGTTTTTTTCACTCTTAACAGTCTATTTTCTTCATCTTTGTATAATCTTTCTTCTGATAATATTTCTTCTCTTTGAATTATTTTTCCTTGTAAAGCATTCTTATCTGGATTGGACGAATTAATTAAATGTGGATCATATTCATCTTTGTGTAATTCTTTCCTTTTATCTTTTGTCGCTACTTCTCGATAAGCCTCCTCCACCTCATCTATTTTTAGTTGCATTTTTTGCCTACTTGAAAAAAAAGATACTGGTATAGATGCTAGGTCTTTTGAATATTGATCTATTAGAACATCTCTTTTATTTTTTAACGTCTGGTCAATTTCCTCATATGTTAAATCTCTTAAACGATTTTTATCCATACCTAAAACTTTATAAGGTGACTTCCTTTTATATATTAATATGATCTTTTCATTATTTGCTGTCATTGGCTCATTATATTCTTTTCTTAATTTTGCAGTTTTTAGTTTTTGATAAGCTTCTTCGACTTTGCCTTTTTTTCTCTCCAACTCTTCCCATTTGTCTTGATTTTTTTGTTCTTTAGCTAACTCTTGTCGCATTTCTATCTCTCTTAATCTATCTTTATATTTTCCTCTTATAAATTCGTCTTCTTCTTCTATTGAACGCTTTTTATAAGTCATATAGTCATTTTCAACTGCTCCTTTAGCAGTTCCAAGGACTTTATAAAAATCTATCTCCATGCTATATTTTCCTCCTTTACAATATAACTAAATATATTCTACCACACTTTTTAACATAAATCAAAAAAATTAAAAAAATAGACTAAAAATTAATCATTTCATTAGTTCTTAGTCTATCTTTTTATCTAAATAATTCTTTTAAAATAAAAAAACTAGCAACAACCTATCTTCCCAGTAGGGTAACCCACAAGTATTTTCGGCACACTTAGGCTTGACTTCTGTGTTCGAAATGGGAACAGGTATTGCCCTAAATGTCATCGTCACTAGAAAATTATATGGTGCTAAAGCACACTCAAAAATACATAGATGAAATCTTTCGGTTCGTTTTAGAATTCTTTTATCTTTTCGATTGCTTTCGTAGTTTTTATTCTTGGTTAAGCCCTCGATTTATTAGTATTGGTCAGCTTAATACATTACTGCAC
>CANONT010000014.1 GCA_947567695.1 uncultured Clostridium sp. | reverse complement strand
ACATAGTAATTTCTCTATCAAATTTCGACATTACACACTTTATTTTACATACCCGTTGCTTTTACTTTCTTGCCTTATTTCTAACATCTATAATTCTCCAATCTATTTTCAAAATTTATCGCATATCTATCTTTCTAACTTTATAATTTTCGTTGACACTTTTTCAATAAATATTTCATCATGTTCTACAAAAATAAGAGTAGGTTTGTAATTTAAAATAGTATCTTCTATCTGTATTCTTGTTAATATATCAATATAATTCAAAGGCTCATCCCATATATAAATATTGGCTTGTTTTGATATACTTTTTGCAATTAAAACCTTTTTCTTTTGACCTTCACTCATATCTTGTATATTAGTATTATTTATAGCAACTATATGATTTACAACCTTATCTAAAAAATTTCTATCATGTGATACTAATATAAATCCCTTTTTCTTTTCTAAATAACTAACTAAATTATTTCTTGTTTCAATATCTAAATGATTTGTAGACTCATCTATAAGTAAAAAATTGTTTCCTTTTAAAAATAGGCTTATTAAAAGTATCTTTATTTGTTCTCCACCACTTAATAAATTAAAATTCTTATATAATATTTCTGTATCAGTATTAAGCAAGTTCAATTCTTTTATAATTTCCCAATCTGCAATATTAGGAGCAATTTCGTTTACTATTTCTATTGACATTCTATTTTTGTTTGTTACTTCAAAAGGAAAATAATCAACATCAACAAATTTCGATATTGTACCTTTATATTCATATTTTCCTTGTAATAACTTTAAGAAGGTAGTTTTTTCTTTACCATTTCTACCTATTAAACCTAATTTCCAATCAGTATCTATATTAAATGATACATCTTCAAATATATTGTTATAACTTCCATCATATCCAAAAGTTAAATTATTTACACTTATTAAAGACATTTCCCCTCCAATCCTAACGATAAAAATTTGCTATTTATGTATATAAATAGTATCATAAATTTCTGCTTTTTAAGTACTTAATATAATGTCCAATATTATTACACTATTTAATAATCTCCCAAATCGTTTTTTCCTTTTGAACAGCAACATTTGAAACCCTCACAATCACTTGTAACCTAGCCTTAGCCTCTCTCAATTTATTTTTATCATTGGCATAAACATATGCCAACACCTCATTCTTCTCTACCCTATCAGCTACTTTTTTAGTCAATACAATTCCCACCGATGGATCCACTAAATCCTCTTTTTTCTCTCTGCCTGCCCCTAGCATTCCTGCCAATTTTCCAATCTCCTTACTATTCATTTCTTGCACATAGCCATCTTCCTCACTATAAATAGGTTCTACCAATCTAGCCTTTGGCAACTTTTCCAAATCTTCAATATAAGAAATATCACCACCTTGATTTTGCACCATTTCCATAAATTTATGATAAGCTTTTCCATTCTCTATATTTTTCAATAAACACTTCTTATTTTCCTCTAAATTTTTTCCTTTATTAGCTAATTGAATCATATAAGCCCCTAATTCTAATACCACTTGTTTTAAATCTTCTGGCATAGCTCCTCTTAAGAATCGAACAGCTTCTATCACTTCCAATGAATTCCCAACAGCATATCCCAATGGTTCATTCATATTAGTTAATACACAAACCGTTTCTCGATTTGCCAATTTTCCAATTTGAATCATTGTATTTGACAACTTTCTTGCTTCCTCCCTATTCTTCATAAAAGCACCTTTTCCAACAGTCACATCCAATACTATTTTTTGAGTACCACTGGCAATCTTTTTGCTCATAATACTAGAAGCTATTAATGGTATACTTTCTACACAAGAAATACTATCTCTAAGAGCATACAATTTTTTATCAGCTGGTGCTAAATTCAAAGTTTGTGAGATCATACTAATACCAATTTGTTGTACACTTTTTACAAATTGGTTCATTTCTATGGCTGTTTGATAGCCAGGGATAGACTCTAATTTATCCACTGTTCCTCCTGTAAAACCAAGTCCTCTTCCTGACATCTTAGCAACTGGTACCCCCAATGAACTAACCAATGGTAAAAGAATAAGCGAAACCTTGTCGCCTACTCCACCTGTGGAATGTTTATCCACAATTACTTCTCCTAGTGTGGATAAGTCCAATACTTCTCCTGAATGTGCCATAGCCAATGTTAGATTTGTTGTCTCCTCGTCTGTCATACCATTTAAATAGATTGCCATTATCAAAGCTGCTGCTTGATAATCAGTCACTTGATTCTTCGTATAAGCAGTAATAAAATACTCAATTTCTTCTTTTGATAATTCCTTTTTATCCCTTTTCTTCTCTATTATTTCTATCATATTCATGATGATTTCTCCTCTTATTTTTATCCTATATAAAATTTTTCGTAAAACTTTTTCGATGGATTGGGCAAAGTCCATATTCTTTAATAGCTTCTATATGTTTAGCAGTTCCATAACCTTTATGTTGTGCAAAGCCAAATTGAGGATAAATTTCATCCCATTGTCTCATTATTCTATCCCTTGTTACCTTAGCTATGATAGAAGCTGCTGCTATGTTATAACATTTAGCATCTCCTTTTACAATAGAATCATAAGGTATACCCTTTGTATTAATATGTGTTAAGGCATCTACTATAATTAAATCTGGTTTTACTTTTAACTCCTCAACCACACTGGTAACACCTTGTTTGGTTGCATTTAAAATATTAATTTCATCAATCACATCTTGTCCAATAATAGCAACTGAATAACTAATAGCTTCCTCCAAAATTAAATCATATAATTTTTCTCTTTTCTTTTCAGAAACCTTTTTTGAATCATTAATACCTTCCATCATGGAATCTTGTGGCATAATAACTCCCGCAACTACAACTGGTCCAGCCAAAGGACCTCTCCCCGCTTCATCTATTCCACATATTTTTTGAAATCCCTTTTGATACAAATCCTTTTCAATTTCTTTTAGTTTTGTTAATCTTTCTTGTTCTTTTTCTTTCATCCTTTATTTCTTCCTCACTAATTTCATAAATACTACTATCATTCTTGTATTTGCTCCATTGCTGTTAAAGAATAGTTACCTTGATATCCCTTAGTATTATAAACCTCTACTGTTACATCTGCTTCCTTGAATTCAATTAAAAACTTTTCATCCTTTTCTAATTGCATTTTGCTTAATCCCCAATTCGTTTGAGCCTCTGGTGTTAGCCAATAACAAGTTGTAGTATCTGTGATACCAAAATTAGATGGTACTTCCCCTTCTGCAACTTTTTGTAATTTAGCATTTTCCTCATAAACCTTACTTCTAACATTTGCTTTTTTAGGTTCATCTGGATTCATTCCCATTTTAAAAGTAGCATCTTCCACATATTCTCTAGCTTTTGCTTGAATTAAAAGCATATTAGTTTTCATTTCTTCCAATTTTGCTCTTTTAATTATGCTTGTACTACCATTAATAGCAATTGTTGCTAGAATCAGCAATACAACAATGGTAATTGACAAAGCAACTAATGTCACACCTGTTTCCTTTTTTGTTATCTTCATATAGATCATCCTTTACGTTTTCAATTTTTTCTACATTATATAGTTTTATGATCATATTTTCAATACAAAGACAACTTTTTTTCACATAAAATTCACAAACCTCTTGTATTATATTAGCATAATAGGTTATGATAGTAATAAACTGGTATTCAGAAAGGAATGATATAAAAATGGAAGAAAATGAAAAGAAAGAAAAAAACGTACAAAATTTTAAGACGGTACAAAATCCAAATACATATAAAACGATTTATAAAAACGAAACTACACCTAAATCAAAAATTGGATTTGGAAGAGGATTTCTCTTACCCTTCTTTAGTGGAGCCGTTGGATGTGCTGTTGTATTAGGAACTTGCCTTGGCGTTCCTTCTATTCGTTCAAAAATAATTCATCAAACTTCTGTCATAGAAAATAACACAAATAGCTCTCAAAGCCAAGGTTATGTAAGTCAAACCTCACTTTCTAGTTACTCTGATACAGCTGTTTATGCTGCTAACAAAATTTTACCATCTATTGTAGGAATTGAAGTAGAATACAATGTAAATTCGCTCATCTCCATGTTTGGTAGACAAACTCAAGCCAGTACAGCAACCGCTAGTGGTTCAGGAATTATTATTAGTGATGATGGTTATATTCTTACCAACAATCACATTGTAGCCAGTTCTTCTTCTGAATCCTACTATGAAGTATCAGAAGCTACTAAACTAACAGTCACTTTATTTAATGACGAAACGAAATACGAAGCTAAAATTGTTGGAACAGATGAACAAACTGATTTAGCTGTTATTAAAATTGAAAAAAGTGGACTTTCTAAAGCAGAATTTGCTGATTCTGACAATATAAAAGTAGGTGAATTTGCTATGGCTGTTGGTAATCCACTAGGAATGCAAAGCAGTATTACTTGTGGTGTTATCAGTGCTGTCAATAGAGAAGTAACAGACTCTGATGGAAAAAAATTCACCTTAATCCAAACAGATGCTGCCATTAACTCTGGCAATAGCGGTGGTGCTTTAGTTAACAACGAAGGTAAAGTAATTGGAATAAATACTCTAAAACTTTCAGGAACAGGAATCGAAGGAATGGGATTTGCCATTCCAATCAATGCAACAACTGATATTACTTCTCAATTAATACAATACAGTAAAGTAAAAAGACCTTATATTGGAATTTCTGGAATGGACTTAACCGAAAAAACAGCGAAAGCAAATAACCTAGCTGTTGGAATCTATGTAAAATCTGTGGATGACTTTTCTGCCGCTGAAAAAGCTGGTATGAAAATTGGAGATGTCATTATAGAAGCAGATGGTAAAAAAATCACTACCATGGATGAATTAAATGAAATAAAGAATGCTCATAAAATTGGAGACGAAATGAAAATCAAAGTAAATCGTAACGAACAAGAAAAAGAATTAACCATCACATTAGGAGAACAACCATAATGAGATTTATCTATTTTTCACTTTTTGTTCACACAATGGACAAAATTAATTTGTAAAATACAAGCATAGTCAGTAAAAAGTAATACTGATTGAAAGTAAAAACATCCCCTTTTATTGAAAAAAGAGAGGCAACGCCTCTCTTTTCTTTTGTCCTATTTTATATAATTACTAAATCAGTTTCACTTGTAAAAGTATCATTTCCATAAGCATAAACAATATATAGCGTATCCTTCGTCAAATAAAACTGTTTTGAATTTTCTAATTGATAACGATCACTTGTAACATCTCGATTATAAATGTTATAGCCTAAATTCTTCAAATCTTCAACCTTTTTTTGCTCTATCCCAATTTCATTTTTAATTTTACTTTGCAATTCAGAAGGATTGATATCTTCTATTTTTAGTACTTCTTCTAAAGAAATCTCTTTATTATTCCTTAAATCATAATTATAAGTTTGTATAATTACTCTTTGTGCACTAGCCCCTTCTTTCAAATTAGATCGAATCATTAAAGACAAAATATCGTTTTGCACATTAGCCACATACTCCACTGTATAAATAATATTTTTATTCTGACTTTCCAAAATACTACTCGTTTTACCTATAAAATCTTCAATTTGTTTATTATATCCTTCAATTATTTCGTTATCAATATTAATATATGGAATATGAACTTTTACATCATAACTATTTAACTTATTATCCTGTCCTTCAATTCTTGTATAAACAAGAGGTTTATCCGCTTCTTTCTTTTTGTTGTCTTGTCCCTCCCCATTTTCAATATGATTCGTAAAAACTTGATCAAACTCTGACTTTAACAATTCTATCTGATCTTCCGTTTTCTTTCCTAACTCACTCTTTGATTCGCCTCCAAATAGCCTTCCCATATCAATTCTAGCATAAAATTGAACACAAAAGCCAATCACAATAGACACAATACATATTACAATAATCAATACATAAATAGCTATTTGTCTTTTATTAAACACCTTTTTCTCTGGTAAAATTACGTTCATTTTAATCTATTCCTCTTCTTTTATCTTTCTATTTCATTATAACATTGTTCTAAAAAATTGCCAAGAGGGACGGAGCTTTTTGGCAATTTTTCCACTGGTTCCAGGATTAAATGGGGAAATTTTGTAACTATTTAGAGGTCAGGCACTTCAAACAAATGGAATATATCCATAAGAATTTAAACAATGAGCAAATGTAGGAACTTTTAGCTAGAAATTTTTAAGTGAATTTTGTGGGACGAAATAAGAAAAAAATCTTTATAATTGTTGACTATTTAGCATTTTTAAGATATGATATTATAGATTAAATTTAAATAGAAATGAGGAATTAAAAAAGTATGTTATGTTCAGAATGTAATGAAAATCCAGCCATCCTTTTTTATAAAAAAATAGAAAACGGAAAAGAATCTATGGAAGGTTATTGTTATGACTGTGCTAAGAAAAAAGGAATTAATCCCAATGAAGTATTAGCCCATCAAAATGATATCTTATCCAATGATAAAATAAACTTATCAGATATGACAAAACAATTTGAAAGTATTTTCAAAGATTTAGCCGAAAACATTAATCTGGAAGATATTGAAAATATAGAAGGTGCTATCACTTTTGAAAACACAGATCTTAATAGCGATTCTGATGAAGATGCCCCCAAAATAGCAGGTGCTGCTATTCCACTTGGTTCGATCTTCTCGAATATGTTTCATGGACAAAATCACAAAGAAAAAGAAGAACAAAGTGAACCCATTAGCGGTAGAAAAAAAGTAAAAGTAGAAAAAAAGAAAAATACCAAACAAAATAAAAAGAAAAAGTTCCTAGACACTTATGGAACTAATTTGACGAACAAAGCCAAAAACAATGAACTTGATTTAATTGTTGGTAGAGACAAAGAAATTCAAAGAATTGTACAAATCCTAAATAGACGTTCTAAAAATAATCCTTGTTTAATTGGAGAACCAGGTGTTGGTAAAACTGCAATTGCACAAGGGTTAGCTATCAAAATTGCCAATCAAAATGTGCCAGCTAAACTTTTAAATAAAGAAGTTTATTTGCTAGATATGACTGCTGTTATTGCTGGAACTCAATTTAGAGGTCAATTTGAGTCCAGAATGAAAGGTATTATTGATGAATGCAAAGAATATGGAAACATTATTCTAGTCATTGATGAAATCCATAATATTATTGGTGCTGGTGACGGTGAACACTCTATGAATGCTGCCAATATTTTAAAACCTGCCCTATCCAATGGAGAAATCCAATTAATTGGTACCACTACTTTAAAAGAATACAGAAAATATATTGAAAAAGACTCTGCTTTAGAAAGAAGATTTCAACAGGTACTAGTAGAAGAGCCAAATATTGATGATTCCATCGGAATTTTGGAAGGCATCAAAAAATATTATGAAGAATATCACAAAGTAAAAATATCTTCTGATGTCATTCGTCAAGCTGTTATCATGTCTGAAAAATACATTCATGATCGCTTTTTGCCAGACAAAGCCATTGATATTTTAGATGAAGCTTGTTCGAGAATTAACTTAGAAAACAAAGACTTATACAAACTAGAAATGTTAAAACAAGAGCTTTCTCACGTCCAAGCGGAAAAAGAAGAAGTTATTGCAGCTGACTCAACAGAAGACTATCAGAGGGCTGCTGATTTAAAAACGCGTGAATGTCAACTAATTGAAGAAATTGATAAATTAAACAGCAAGATGAAGTTAAAACAAATTACCATTCAAGACATTGCCAATGTCATTGAAAGCTGGACAAAAATACCAGTTAAAAAAATAACAGAAGCAGAAACACAAAAACTATTAAACTTAGAAACCAATCTTCATAAAAGAATTATCGGGCAAGAAGAAGCTGTTAGCAGTGTAGCAAGAGCTATTAGAAGAAATCGTGCAGGTTTACAAAGTACCAAAAGACCACCTTCTTTCATATTTGTTGGTCCAACTGGTGTGGGAAAAACGGAACTAGCCAAATCCCTTGCGTACGAAATGTTTGGTAGTGAAGATTCCATCATTCGTATTGATATGTCTGAATATATGGAAGGTCATTCTACTTCTAAATTAATTGGTGCCCCTCCTGGGTATGTTGGATATGACGACGCTGGGCAACTAACAGACAAAGTAAAAAGAAAACCTTATTCTATCATTTTATTAGATGAAATTGAAAAAGCTCATCCCGACGTATTTAATATCCTACTTCAAGTATTAGATGATGGAAAATTAACCGATAGTCAAGGTAATTCCGTTAGTTTCGCAAATACCATCATCATTATGACTTCTAATGCAGGTTCTAACTTGAATAATAATTCCATTGGATTTGGTGGGCAAACCGTTAGCAAAAACAAAATTATGGACAGTTTAAAAGACGTATTCCGTCCTGAATTTTTAAATAGAGTAGATGAAATTGTATCATTTGATAGTTTAACCAAAGAACAATTACTACAAATTGTTGATTTAATGCTAACCAATACAGTAACTGCCTTAAAAGAAAAAGATATTCAAATTGAAATTAGTAAATCAGCTAAAGATTTCATTTTAGAAAAAGGCACTGACACTAAATTTGGAGCAAGACCTTTAAGAAGAGCCATTCAAAGATATATCGATGATGAATTATCTGAAATGATTTTACGTAGTGAACTTTTAGATGGAAAAACGGTAACTGTTAACTCCAAAAATAATAAACTAGAATTCAAAATAAAATAGGAGAAGATTATGTTAAAACATATACCCAATATATTAACCATTATACGACTTTTATTAATACCCGTTATTGTAGCTTTTATATTTACAGGCAATTATATATTAGCATTTGTATTTTTTACCATATCTGGTATAACAGACATCGCAGATGGTTGCATTGCTAGAAAATTCAACTTGATTTCCAATTTTGGAAAACTAATGGATCCCTTAGCAGATAAACTAACACAAATAGCTACTTTAGCTTCCCTTGTGTTCACTAATATTATTCCTGTATGGATTTTACTCATTGTATTTTTAAAGGAATTTATCATGATCTGTGGTGCCTCTTTCCTTTATGGAAAAGATGTTGTCGTTTATAGCAGATGGTATGGAAAACTTGCTACTGTACTGTTCTACATCGCTATTGTCATTTCTCTTTTATTAAAACAATTTAATTTAAATGGCTTTTGGCAAAACCTTGACTTAGGATTATACACTTTAGCTTTAGGGGCAACTATTTTCTCTTTAGTTATGTATGTGAGAGATTTATATCAAAAGGGATTTATTGATAAACAAGATTTAAAGAAAGAAGTTACGATTGACAAAAAAGAAAAAAAGAAGAAATAATTTTGAAAGATTGCCATTGGGGACGGACCTTTTTGGCAATTTTTTTAATAATCAATAAAAGGTTATTATATTTTTTATTTGCAACTCCCAACATTAAAATATAATCATAAAATTAAAATTGCCAAAAAGATCCGTCCCCAATGGCATAAATTTTTACTCAAAATCTTCAATCAATTGGTTTAACTCTTGTTTTCCATTCACTTGAATACCATTTTTCATATTAATTTTATCTGTCTCTGGCAAATACTCCGTCGTTATTCCTGTCGTTTCCAGCTCTTCCTCGCTACCATCCTCCAAAACCTGATAAACTGTAACCATTCCGTCTTTATCTTTTACCATATAATGTTCTCCACAATCTCCTTCTTTTTGTTGATACAAGATAATCTCATTGGTAGCAAAATCCTCTATTTCATATTCCTGATATTTTTCTTGTATTTCATCCTTTGTTAAATTAACAAAATCAGATGGCAAATTACTATATTCACTTTTGGTATGTCCACATTTTCGATAATATGTTTTGGTAGTAAGAGAACAATTTGGAGATGTCTTTTCTTCTTGTGTATTAGCTTTTATAGTATCTTCATATTCTGCTCCTTCATATTCGTCTGTACAATCATCTAAAATTTCCTCTTCTGCTATCTCTATTCCAATATTCTCAACATTTTCATTCTGCTTTGGCGTAAAGATCATGACAGCTGTGAACATAGCTCCTATTACTACAACAATAGCAATCATGGTTATGATTAATTTGTTCATAAATCTAACTCTCCTTTTTCCTACTTTTCAGTAGTATTTACTGGTTTTGTTAAATTTATGCATTTTATCTTTTATTTAATTATTGCATTTTTAAAATCTCTTTTTAATTCTTTTTCTATTTTACTTATATAACACTCCTTTTTATTATTTGCAACTATTTTTAGTTGTAAAATCAAGTTGTTACTCTAAAAACTTCTCAATTCTAATCTTTCCTCTATTTGTTACTCTAATAGTTATTTCCCCCATTTCATCTGTTCGATAAATTTTGCTACCCGATTCTTCTATTCTCTTTAATACATTCTCATTGGGATGACCAAAATTATTATTTTTTCCTACTCCAATCAAAGCAATTCTTGGTTTAATCACACTTAGAAACTCCTGTGTAGTAGAAGTTTTAGAACCGATGATGTCCCACTTTCAAAATTGTTGACTTAAATATATTTAAATCATTCTTATATTTTTTTAGAATCTCTTTTTCCGCTATTTCTTCAATATCTCCCGTAAAAAGCATAGAAAACTCTTGATAGACTAACTGGCAAACTAACGAATTATTATTTAACACATTATCGCTAATTTTATCTTTAGAACTTGGCCATAATACATCAAAATATAACGCCTTTTCTATCTTCATTCTTTGTCCCGCTTCTACCCCTATCACTTTAATGTTTTTTTCTTTTATAATCTTGATAAATTTCTCGTAATTTTCACAACTCTCGAATTGCTTCCCTATTACTACATTTTTCACCTTTAATTCCTCCATAACTGTCAACAGACCGACCGAACGTGATCCATATCATAATGACTAATAAATACATAATCAATACTTGTAAAACCTCTATCTAACAAATAAGGTATTAAAGTCTTTTTACCCACATCAAAATCAGTCAAACTCCCCCCGCCATCTATCAAAATAGTTCTATTTTGAGGTGTCACAAGCAAAGTACAATCTCCTTGCCCTACATCAATAAAATAAATCTTTAAATCTTTGGGAATAACAGAAATACTAATAAAAATCACTAGAACAACAGCCATACCAATAACATATTTTTTCTTTTTCTGACGAAACTGATAGCGAAACAAAGCCATAATATTTTTAACTCTCTTTTGTGTTGATGTCAAACACTCTGATTGATAAATATCATACATGATGTTTCCAAGGAAAACACCTATAAAATACAAGAAAATGGCAATCCAACTTGGTGTTGGAATATAAATTTTAGAAAATGGTAACTCGCTAAATTTACTAATTAAGTTTAAAAAGTTTAACCCTAATCCCAATGGTACTGTCAAAAATTTAGCAATTGGATTTAAAATAAAAGATAAGATAATACAAAAAAATCCTAAGATAATAATGGGGGCAATTACTAAACTCACTAATAAATTAGTAATTAAGAAATAAATGCCACAGATATTAAAGTGATATAACAAAATCGGTAATATCATAATTTGAGCTGATAAACTAACCGCTATCATTTCCTTTGCTTTTTCCCATACTTCTAACTTTCTTTTGAGTTTGTATCTTCTTTTAGATGAATAACTCTCAAAAATTTTTAAAATAACTGGTTGAAATAGAATAATTCCTATCGTTCCCAAGTAAGATAATTGCAAACCTACATTTAAAATCAAAAATGGATTATAAAATAAAATGCCTAATAATGAAATAGCAATTGAATTCCATATATCACTTTTTCGATTGACAAGTCCTCCCCCTATCGTGATAATTCCCATGACAACAGCTCGTACAATAGAAGGGGAAAAACCAGTGATGAACACATAAAAAATCAAAATAACAATGGTAACAATCTTAGTTTTCTTTTTCCCAATTCTATTCTTTAATACTATTTGAATACCTAGGATTAGATAGCCAATATGCATGCCAGATATAGCTAAAACATGTGAAATATTAGCTACTTGAAAATTCTCTTTTACCTCTTCTTGTATGTCACCTGTATCACCTAATAATAAGCCTTTTATCATACTTGCCTTTTCTTCCTCAAAAATAGAATCAATTTTTTCTTTGCACTTCAAACTTATGTTATTAGCAGATTGCAAAACCACATTTAATTGTTTTTTCGCTATCACTTCTATCTGATTCACTTTTACTCTTCCTACTATTTTCAGTATTTTCAAATATTGCTTATCATCATATCCTCCATAATTTCTTTGTTCTGATGGTTTCTTATACTCGCCTTGTAATTTCACCTTGTCACCATATTCCAATTCGTTATTTTTTTTACTGACTTGAATATATAGATCAAAACTTTTAGAATCTAAAACCTTAATTTGATACAAATTATAATATGGCTTTTCCTTTTTCTGACTTACCACAATTCCTGTAACTTCAACTGTCTCGCCATCTTGATATAAATACTCATATTGATGATTTTGAAATAAAACAATGCTATTCGAGATCATAGAAAAAAACATAAAAATAAAAATTACTTTTGTATTAATCACTAATTTTAAATATCTGCTATATCTACTAAATGACAATAATTTAAAACCATGTTGTTTGTGATTTTTAAAAAACTTTTTTACTATAAAATAAGTTGCTAAGAATAAGATATAACAAAGGACTATACTAAATTGAAAGTATAGTCCCCCTAATATACCTATCATATATCCTATAACTGCAACTAAAATCGGTCTTTGTTTCATAAGCCTCCTTTTTAATTGCTATGGCATAACTCTTCTTGCCCCCACATAATTTTTGTTATAATATCCTGAATTAATGGTATCTGTTGTTACTCCTCTGGAAGAATTGGCAGCATGTACGATCTTTCCTCCACCAGCATAGATTGCCACATGATTAATTCCTGATTTACCAAACATAACTAAATCACCAGGTTGTAAATCACTTCTACTAACAGCAACACCATTGCTATATTGACCAGCTGCTGTTCGATTCAAATTAACTCCATGTGCTCTATATACATAAGAAGTAAATCCTGAACAGTCAAATCCTTTTGGAGAAGTCCCCCCATAAACATATTTACAACCAATATATTGTTGTGCCGTTGCTAAAACAGTACTTCCTTTTCCAGATGATTTTGGCGCTTCTGTTGGTGTCGTCTTGGTTTTCTCTGGTTGTTTTGGTTCTGTTGTATTGTTTTCTGCTGTTCTTGGTGTACCAGAACCTCTTGAGGTTGTTTCTTGCTTTGTATTAGATAATAAAGAAGATGATATATATCCTTCTTTTCCATTTACTTTTACTTTACTCCACTCACCTTGTTCTGCTATTACTTCTACTGCTGTATTGACGGATAAATTTGTTACGATTTGAGAAGATGTGCTTGCTTCTTTTCTAACACGAACAGTTGCTGAATTGACATATAGTGTTTTACTAACCGCTTGTGGTTGTTGTTCTTTTGCTTGTTCTGGCTGTTGAGTTGGTTGTGGTTGTTCTTGTGTTGGCTGTGTTGCTGTTTCTACTGTTTGCTCTGTTTTTACTTCCTCTTGTTTTAATCTTTCTTTACGGATCCAACCTTTTGTGGTTTGTGCTTCCACACATACCCAACCATTGATAACTTCTATTACATTAACTTCTTCGTCTTTTTTTACTTCAATTGTATCAGTTGCATTAATTACTGGTACAATTTTCAACTTCGTATTTTCTGCTACTTTTTGTTTTCCCAACTCTATCTCTTTTAATTCTGCTTGTGACTCCGTTGTTTGTTGTGGTTCCGTAGCTTCTTGTGGCTTTTCTGTTGTTTCCTGATTAGTAGTATTTTCTGCTACCTTTTCATCAACAGTAATTAGATCCTGTCTTAAATATCCTGTGATGCCGTTTGTTTTTACCTTATACCAATCTCCTGTTTTTTCTATTACTTCTACTTCATGATTTTTAGATAGTAATTCTAAAATCTTAGCATTCTCATCTGCGGTTTCCCTAAGATTTGCTGTATCTACATTTACTTTTCCTGTGTTGGCTGCAAAACTCATATTGATAAAAAATAAACTAGCAATTCCTATTACTGATAGGATTATAAGGCTTTTTATATTCATTTTACTTTTCATTTTCTTATTGCTCCTTATTATAATATATTATGCCTTCGCTTTGACGTTACTCAGTATACTACTATAAAATAAATTTGTCAAGTGTCTCATTTTTATAAAAAATTTTTTTGTTTTATCTTGACACAAATTATTTTTAGAGATAAACTATAAAAGAAGTATATATTTTAAAAAATAGTAAATAATAACCAAAAGAACTGGTTAAAAAACGAAAGAAAAGAGGAGGATGAAAAATGGGAAAAAAAGGGCAGAAAGGAAACATGGGAAAAAACGAAAAATGGATGATTGCAATTCTGGCTATTATTACCGTAGTTGTTATTATTGTAGCAGTCGTTATAAAAAATAACAAGAAAGATGAAAACAAAGTAGCAGAAGGAAATACTACTCAACAACCTAAAGAAGAATTCGTAAGTGTATTAGATGATGGAACCAGATTAAACACAAGCGACAAATTACATGAAACAAAAACAGTAGATGGACTAGAAATCACTAATTTTCAATTAACAGAAAAAGATAATGTAACACTACTACTAGGAACAGTAACAAATACTTCAGACACCAAAAAAGGCGGTTACCCAGTAGATGTTAAGATAGTAGATCGACAAGGAAATGAAATAATAACAATCGTTGCATTTATTGGTTCCTTAGAACCAGGACAAAGTACACAATTTAATACAAGTGCAACATTTGATTACGCAAATGCTTATGATTTTAGTATTACAAAAAAATAATTTAATAAAAAACCTCTTAGTTGTAAAATATCTAAGAGGTCTTTTTTATGCTCCAAAATGAAATCTGTGAAATAATAATTCTTTAATGTCTAAAATGTCTCATTTTAGTAAACACCATGGCAATCCCATATTCATTACATTTATCAATAGAATCTTGGTCTTTAATGGAGCCACCTGGTTGGATAATTGCTTTAATGCCAGCCTTGTGTGCTTCTTCTACACAATCAGAAAATGGAAAAAATGCATCAGATGCCAAAACAGCACCTTTCGTAATTCCTTGCTCTATCAATTCTTCACTATGTTCAATAGCTTGTTTCGTTGCCCAAATTCTATTAACTTGTCCAGGTCCAATTCCAATAGATTGTTTATCTTTTCCAATCGCAATTCCATTTGATTTTACATATTTTACAATCTTCCAAGTAAATAGTAAATCTTCCATTTGTTCTGGTGTTGGCTTTGTATTTGTTACCACTTCATATTCATCTAGCAATTTAGCATCAATGGTTTGCACGATTGCTCCCCCATTTATTTTTTTAATATCATAAGCTGTTTCTTTTTGTTTTGTACGAATACTTGGAAGCTCTAAAACTCTAACATTTTTCTTTTTCTTCAAAATCTCTAATGCTTCTGGCTCAAATGATGGTGCTACAATTACCTCTAAAAATATCTCTTTCATCTCTTTTGCCATCTTTACATTTACGGTTTCATTTACCACTACAATTCCACCAAAGATAGATGTTTTATCAGCATGAAAAGCTTTTTGCCAAGCTTCGTAAATATCATTACTGCTTCCTACTCCACATGGATTTCCATGTTTGCAAGCTACCACAGTTGGCTCTTCGAATTCTTTTAATAATTCTAATGCTCCATTTGTATCGTTAATATTATTGAAAGATAATTCTTTTCCATTCAATTGTTTAGCAGTAGTCAAAGAGCCCTCACACTTTCCAACTTCTTTATATAAAGCTGCCTTTTGATGTGGATTTTCTCCATAACGCATCTCTTGTACTTTTTCATAAGTTAATGTTAATTTATCTGGTAAACTCTCATCTTTTCTTTGTTCTTTCATATAATTAGCAATCATGGCATCATAATTGGCTGTATGCTCAAATACTGCTTGCATTAATCTAAATTTTGTATCTTTTGATACCGTTCCATTTTCCTCTAATTCCTTTAATACTATTTCATAATCTTCTGGATTCGTAATAACCGTTACATCTTGATAGTTTTTAGCAGCACTGCGAAGCATGGTAGGTCCACCAATATCAATATTTTCTACACATTCTTCTAAACTCACTCCATCTTTTAAGATCGTTTCTTTGAATGGATATAAGTTAACAACAACAAAGTCAATCGTATCAATCTTTAATTCCTCTAATTGTTTTCTATGCTCTTGTTTATCTCTTCTGGCAAGTATTCCCGCATGTACAATTGGATGCAGTGTTTTTACTCTTCCATCTAAACACTCTGGAAATCCAGTCAATTCTGATATTTCCATTACTTTAATTCCTTCTTCTTTTAGTTTTTTATACGTTCCCCCTGTTGATATAATTTCAACACCTTGCTTTTCTAATCTTTTAGCAAATTCCACAATTCCTGTCTTGTCTGATACGCTGATTAATGCTTTCATATAATCTTCATTCCTTTCTTATATTCTACTTCGCTATTATACTACTTTTTTTTCCATTTTTCAAGGGATTTTTGAAGAGAGGATTTTGCCATATCGTCATTCTTTATGGCTGTATTTTAGCTTCGTTGCCATGCCTCCTCTCATATGTCTTTCTGCCTTATTCTCATCTAAAATTACTCTTACCTCTTTGGCTAAACCTGGATTAATCTTCTTGAGCCTTTCGGAAACGTCTTTATGTACGGTTGTTACTTTCCAGAGCGGTTAGATTTTCTATGTTGTTTAGGTCAGTTCGACGTAGGGGCGATTTTAATCGCCCGCGGGTGAATGAGTTCGCCCCCGCATTAGTTTCGGTCTCATTGAAGTTAGTTATTACAGTAGGTGTAGAGCCTATTTCATTAAGCAATTTCAATCTTACTTCTACATTTGAGTTACTATCAACTTCTATTACATCTATAATTGTTTTTAGCATAGCATTTGTGATTGTTTGATTATTTAATATGTCATCTACTACGCTAATTGTTTTAGATAATTCTTTTTCTAGTACATCTTTTTCTTTTATTTCTGATGTGATTAGCTTTAGTTCTCGCTCTAATCTTGCAATATCCTCGTTTAATGGGTTCGTGTATTTCTTTAATTCCTGTATGTTGATTACTTCATTTTGGAACATTTCCATATATTTTTGCTTTTTGCTAGTTACCTTTTCTATTTCTTTTAAAAGGCTTTCTTCACTTTGCTCATTGTTTTCTCTTAATTTAGTAATCTTCTCAAATTCTCTTTCTACTGCTTTCATAAAATTCTTTTTATTTGAAATAATGCTTTTTAGATATTCCTTTATGGCATTTAATAGTTCTTCTTCATCAATTACAGTTGTGTTAGGGCAATGATTTACACCCATTGAATTTCTTCCACTACATACCCATCTTATATATTCTTTACCATCTTCTGTATATTTTCTTCTTATTCTTCTAAAAGAATAGCCACAGTGTTTGCAATAGATAAGTGTACTAAATACATATTCTGTTTTTTCTCTTTTGTTATTCAACTTAAATTCGTTTGACCTTTGTGCTAAAATATCTTGTGCTCTATTAAATAATTCATCTGATATAATTCTCATTTCTGGCTTTTCTACTGTAATCCATTCTTGTTCTGGTAAATCTTTTCTTGTTCCAGTTATGAAATCTGTTACTTCACTCTTTTTATTGGTTACCCTTCCTGTATAGATTGGATTTTTAAGCATTCTTACAATAGATGTTTGTACCCATTTTGATTTTGTTTTCTTTGTGCGTATTCCTTTATCATTTAAGTCCCATGCAATTTTTGTTGTGCCAATTCCTTTATATACATAGCTTTCAAATATCTCTTTTACGATTTTAGCTTCTTCTTCATTTATTTTTAAAGTATATCTTTCATCTGGTATTTTGTCATATCCAAATACAATGTTTGGAACTCGTCCTTTTTTGGCAGTAATGTCTTTTCCAAATTTAACCCTTTTAGACATATTTGCACTTTCTTGTTGTGCCATTGCTCCTAAAATGGTCAATATAAATTCAGAGCCACCTTCCATTATTTCGCCATTGTTTAAAAAATCCACTTCTATTCCATACGATTTTAATTCTCTTATGCTTTGAAGTAAATCTACTGTATTTCTTGCAAAACGGCTTACATCTTTTACTACTACTTTATCAAATTTCTTGTTTTTAGCATCTTGCATCATTTGTTGAAATTGTTTTCTATGTTTTATTTGCTTTCCTGATATTCCTTCATCTGCATATAGCTTGTACAATTCATAATTGTTCTTTTTTGTAAACTCATTGAAAAATTCTATTTGTTTTTCAAATGATTCTACCTGTGATTCTTTTTCAGTTGATACTCTTGCATATGCTGCAATTTTCATAACATACCTACTTTCTTTTTATTGTTATCTGTAACTCTTGTTTCGTTCCGTTACATTGTAGCATATCAGTTTCAAAAAAGCAAGAAAAAACTACTCTCTTTTTGAGAATAGTTTTTTAGCATTATTTATTTTTCATATACTTTTCAAAATCTTCTATTGTTAATTCTTCTGGATTCTCATACTTTTCCTTTGTATAATCTCCTTTTAAGACTCCACCCAAAAAATATATATTATGCATTTGTTTGTCTTCCTTACCATACAAATCTTTTCTCATTGCTTTTATCAAATCATTTAATGCAATATCATATTTTTTGTTATATTCTGATACATCATTATATTTTAAATGTCTAATTCTTAAATCTTGAAACTTATATAATTTATTAATCATATCTTTGCTTCCAATTAGCACAAGCCTATTGAATGCATGGTTTTCATTAATTGTTTCATCATCATTTTTAGTAATGTTATTGATATTTCTACTAATTGCTTCAATATACTCTAAATAATATCTTTCTTTTAGTTGTCTTTCATTAAACTTTAATTGATTCTTCTTAGTAAAATAATTTGTTAATATTGCAGTTACTATAGTAGTTGCTGTCCCTATAATTGCTATAATTATTTCCATTTTATTTTTCTCCATTATTTATTTTCCAATAGCCTTTTCTATCTGAGCCTACTCTTTCAATTTTATTCTTTTCTTTTAATTGTTGTATTATTCTTTTTACAGTTCTTAATGATATATTTGTTTTTTCTGATAATTCTTTTTGCGTGATGTCTGGTGTTTTTTCTAATAAATTTAAAATTAATTTTTCAGTGTCAATTTGAGTGCCATTTTCAGTGTCATTGGCACTGTTATTTTTATTTTCTCCTGTTAAGTCAAGCAATTCTTCATCAGTCTTTCTGTAAAAAATAACCATAAATCCATTTTTTCTGATTTCAAATTTTACCTTTACATCTGCTTTTGCACATACTTCTGTAATTCTCCTAAATCCAGAACCCCATTTTTCAATATCTTTTGATAAATATAAAGTATTTGCTATTAATGGATTTCTTGGAATAGATCCTTCTCCTTTAATAAAATCTTCTGGTTTATATCCTTCTGGAAATTCCCCAGGATTAAATATTTCTACTCTATCTTTATATATCGCAACTTCATTACTTTTTGGATTTTTAAAATCTCTGTGTATAAGTGAATTTATTATTGCTTCTCTTATTGCTTCTAAAGGTATTTCTGGTATTTCTACTCTTTCCATTCCACCACTTTTGAAATTGACAGGCCATTTTATATTTTTTCTAATATATCCTTCTCCTATTTCTATTAGTTCAAAAATATTTCCAAAAACTTGATCTATATCTAAAAAAGTCAATTTTGTTTCTGTTGCAAAAATAGCCATTTGCATTTCAAGTTTCGCTTCTTTTGCAAACAAAATATATCCTGCATTTAATAATTCATTATTCTTATTTACTAAAGATAATTTCTTTAATATTTCTTCTTTGTTGGTATATGGGAAATTGATTCTTTTAGCTTTTCTACCTTTTTCTATAAATTCTTTTAACAATCCTTCATCGATATCATCCATTGTATAATCAGATACTTTGCTTTCCCATTTGCCTATTTCGTTTTCATCTTTTAAAATTATTTTTCTTATTTCTTTCATTGAAAGTTGTCTATCTTCATCTCCAACTCTCATATAAGCTCGTCCAAAAGCTAAATAAGGAATATCATCGCCTTCAAATTCAACTAATATACAGTCTTTGTCATTTAATTTAACTTTATTCACAACTGGATATATTTTAGGTTCTATATTTTCAGATATTGCTTTTGAAACTTCTCTTATTGTTTTACTTGATACATCTTGTCCTATTATTTCGCCACTATCTTTTATTCCAAAATATAGTTTTCCACCTTGATGTTTATTTAATATTGAAACGATAGAAATTATGCCTTCTTTTAATTCTCCTGTTGTTTTCTTAAATTCTATAACTTCATTTTCTAAAAAATTTATATTTGCCATAAAATTACTCTCCTACATAAGTTTCTCTTTGCTCAAATTATAGCATAACTTATTTAAAATTTATAGTGTTTTTCTAATTTTTTACAATTCTAATTCATCTTCTATTTCTTCGTGAGAATTTTGATAAATATTTGAATTGTTGTAATTGAATTTTATATTTTCATCACTCTCAGCTAAATTATATGCTAACACTCCTGCCATAGCTTGTACTATTTGTTCTTCTGTATTAGGATTAATAAATGTAATATTCAAACTCTTTCTCAAAATTCTCACCTACCTTCTTTTCAATACTATTATTAAAAGTTTAAAAATATTACTTTTAATTTTTTAAGTTACAAGTGGTAAGTTCTATACCCATATGAGATTTGCCCTCATTACTCTTTTTAGAGAATCGCCCCTTTACATCACGTTAGCCAGACGAAAGTTTCATTATCTGTGCTTGTAACTTGCTATTCAATTTTCAATGTACTATGTACAAATAGAAAATAGATATCTTGAAATGCCATTTTCTATCTTGATAAAATCATTATAAAATGCTAAAATAGTGTTGTAAATAGATTTTTACAAGTCTATAGATAACTTAAAAATTGAAATAAATATATTCTATTTTTCAAAATGGAGGAAATACTGATATGATAACTAATTTCACACTTAACAATAATAAAATTATAATAAAAAATACTCGGAGAATATTTTGGTGCTATTGGTGATTTTGAATATAATATTGGAGATAAACTATATGAATTTGCAGTAATGAGTTGTGAAGATTTTGATAAATTGAAATCAATGTACTCACAACTTATAGAAATGGTATGTTATGCTAAAGAAACTGATTCTGAAGATGAAAAGATAGATTGTTTCTTAAAAATGTTTCAAATTGTTAGAGCTTGTTTAAAATTTTCTCCATATACACATTTCTATACTCAAGTATTAATAGATATAATTGTAAAAACCTATAACACTAAAGTATTTAGAAGTGATTTATTATTCAAATCTCAAATTGGCGTATTTATTGAAGAAACCAAATACTCTCCTAATGATTTCTTTAGTGAATTAGAAGAAGATGAATATACTACACAGATTTTGCTTTTGAAATGGGTTCAAGAAATAGATAAAATATCATCCAAAAAGCATAATGAATATATGAAGTTTTTTGAAACTATACGAGATTTATTAATAGAAAACTTTATAGAGAAAAAAACAGATTTAAAGGAAAGGTTAGAATTAATTAGTAAATACTCTAATAACTCTATTGTTAGAAATTTAAGTGTGCCTGAAAAATTATTCTTATATGAAACTAAAAGAGTATTTGATATACACTATGTCAATACCAAACCTGCACATGCCCTTTTTCTTGATACTAAATTTAAAACTAAATACATATGTGATACAGAATTATCTTTTGAAGAAAGAAGATTAGATGTAGAAAAAATCGTAGAAATAATAAAAGAAAAACATATTGTAGCAGAAGAAGTTTATGAATTACAAAATACAGAAGAACAAATTAGGTTCGAGTTATTTAAAGTAATTCAAAATAACTTTACTATAAACAAATGTGAAAACTGTGGTAGATTGTTTATACCCTCTACTACTAGTAATAATCCAAACCAAAAAGGAAGAAATGATCAAAAATATTGCAATAATTTATATTTAAATACTGGTAAAACTTGTAGAGAAATTGGGGCTTTAAATAAGCAAAAAGAAAAGGTAAAAAATAGTCTAATTCTAAAGGAATATAACAGAGAATATAAAAGAATGCACGGATTACATTATAATCACACAAAAAGATTTAAAGAAAAGCAGTTTAAGGAATGGTCTCAAAAAGCTAGAAAATTAAGAGATAGTTATATGGATAATCAAATTGAAGAATTTAAAATCGCACTAAAAAATTTAAGTTTCCTATATGAGAAAAAATAGATACCACAATTTTCTAATCGTGGTATCTATATCATAGTTGAATTTTACTTTACACAATATTTTTTATATTTTACATTTTTCTGATATAGTAGTGATTTTTTATTTCTCAATTACTTCTTGTTGCCATTTATTTGAAAAAAAGTATATTGCGTTCAATATCATCTCTGTTAATACCCATAATAATATTCCTATTCCTAATACTACTAAATTTTCCAAATCTGTTCTTCTTAATATTAGTATTGTTGTAACTTCTACCACACTAGCCAAAGTTGCCGAAAATAATACAAACTTGGTATGTCCTGTCCCAACTATAAATCCGTGTAATAATTGTCTAGTTGGTAGTAATATATGTGAAATTCCTACAACTGACAAATACATTATAGCCATTGAAATCACATCTTCTGAAGATACAAATATCTGGCAAAACTGTCTTGGAAATACAAATACTACTAATATTATTAAAAAAGTAGGTACTAATACTAATTTTAATCCCTGTTTCATAACATTAATCGATTCTTTAATTTTCTTATCTCCAATAAATTGTCCTACTGTAACAGTCGCCATAGTTTTAAAAGATGCTCCAATTACCATTATAACTTGTTCTAATTTACTTACAACTCCATAACTTGCACTTCCAATTACTCCAGTAGCATTTGAAATATTTACTTCTAGCAAAATAACTCCTGCTATAAACCATTCTTCTACAATTACTGGTAATCCTGTCTTTAGGAACTGTTTTATATATTCTTTGTTTAACTTTAAATATTTAAAATCTACTTTTAATAACTTGCTCTTTGTGTTTACATATACTACTGCAATCACTGTTCCGATTAACATTGCTATTACTGTAGCAATTCCAGCTCCTGCAACTCCTAATCCCATTTTTATTAATATTGGATCTAATACAAGATTTATAGTTGTACTTATTCCTACAAATATTAATGGAACTTTACTGTTTCCTATTGCTCTTAATGCTTCCATAATAACTGTTAGTAAATAATTAAATATAAACCCTATAAGATATATAATTAAGTATTGCTTTGTTATATCAAAAATTTCTTTTGGAGTATTCAATAATTTTAACCATAGTGTCGATGTTAATATCATTAACATCGCCGTTATAATTCCTACTATAAAAGTGGTTATATATGATACTCCCATAACAGATTTTAATTTTTCTTCTTCTTTTGCACCATAATATTGTGATACTAATACTGATGTAGCAATAGCTAATCCTGTTGATATTGACGTTACAATTAAAGTAAGTGGATAACAGTTAGTAATAGCTGAAACTCCACTTTCTCCTATTAGATTTCCAATCCAAATTCCATCTACAATGTTATATATCGAATTTAGCAAATTGGTCAAAATTAATGGTATTAATAGTATTGTCATATTCTTTAAAAGTTTTCCTTTTGTTAAGTCTTTTCCTTCCATTTCTTCTTTACCTTTCCATATCTCTTTCTGGTTCTAGATGTTCCAATACTTTCTCTATATTGCCATTCATAATTATTAATTCTTTATCTTTATTTAAGCCAATCTTTTTATACCAACTTTGAGGAAATTCATTTTCATCTCCATAAGTATGGAATTCTATAACTTTAGCTTTGTAAATTCGTTGTGCTTCTGATAAATGTTTTTTATATAATTCTCTACCTAAATGCCTTTCTTGATAATTTTTAGCAACAAATAATTCTGTATCTACTAATCTATTTCCGTCAAACCACGGTTTAATACCTGACATAATTGCTCCAACTGCTTTTCCATCTTCTTCTGCTACAAAAAATAAATCTTGTTGTTTGTCATACCAATACTTAAGCAATTTTCCTGCACTTTCTATACTCCAAAATTCTCCTATATCTGCATCATCATATAAATCTTTATATATTGGTGCTAAACTTCTTATATCTTCTAGCTTTACTAAACGAATCATATTTTACTCCTTGTATCTTTATTCATTATGTTACAATATTATCACAAGTTAACAACTTTTACAATAAAATAGAAAATAAAAAAATATATTAATAAATCATAATTTTTCATAATTTATTAATATATTTGTCCATATTAACGTTCCAGATCCAACTCTTTCTCTCTTTCTTCGTGTTTTAATTGTTTCCCTGCATCTAAATAAGTATTTGTTTCTTTTTGAAAATCTCTAACTAAATTATCTTCTGCTCCCATATCAAACTTTTTACAAATCCAATGTATGAATTTATCAATAGTTTCATAGAATTTATCTATTATTTTATTTAATCTGCTATTCTCTTTTTCTAGACCTTTAATTTTAGTTTTATATTTCCATTCTATATCAAATTCCTTTTGCTTATATTCAGCCTTAATTTGTTCTACTTCATTGTGTAAATTTGCATTATCACTTATTATTTTATCTCTTTCTTTTTGGTACTTTTCTGCTTCTTCTATAACCTTTGTTTGTCTTGATAATTCCTTATGCAAATCCATATTATCTTGATATAAATTTTGGATTAAGTTATCTTTTGGTTTTATAATTTCTTCTAAAATCTTCTCATCTCTTTTCTTTGATAATCTATTTATATTAATATCTGTAATGTCTGGAACTTCTGGTAACTCTAATTTCATATTTTTTAATACTTTCTTTGTTTCTTTAAAATTTGTTATCTTTTTGTACTCTTCAACAGAATAATGTTGTCTATTAGTTTCTTCTTTTGGCAAACCTCTTTGCAAGTCAAATCCATTTTCTACCATATACTTGTAAAAAGCATCTTGTAATTGTCTGTAACTATCTTTTGCTTTCCAAAACTCACTACAAGCTAATTTTTCAATTTCATTTCCTTTTTTATCAGTTGTATGAACTACTGGCAAAAAAATTAAGTGCATATGAGGTGTTAGTTCATCTCTATGCACTTTAGCAGATAAAATATATTGTTCGCCTAAATTCTTATATTCCACTACAAATTTATATGCTGTTTCAAAAAATCTTTTTGTTTCTTCTTCGTCTATTCTTTCAAAAAAATCATGATCTGATGTTATTATATATTCACAAGCTATATTACTTACAGTTTTTATTTGCCCTTTTAAATTATATTTTTCTCTTATTCTCTCAAATTCTTTTTCGTAACTATATTGTGGTGATTTTATTGAATAATTCAAATATGATTTTTCTTTATCTATATTATCATTTGAATAATTTTTATTTCTTCTTTCATTGTGTCTAAATATCCCTTTCAAATTTTCTCTTTTGTATTTTGTATTTCTAATAATCGCATAGCTCATTTTTTACCTCCTTGCTCGTGCTAATAAACACAACTAAATTTTATAATTTTCTCCTCTTTTGAATTGTGTTGTAACACAACTACAATACTTTTTAACGCTATTCGCTAAAAGTATTTGTTGTGGCAGGGAAAAATTTATTTTTCCCCACACCCCTTTACCTAAAAAATATGCACATATTTTTTAGCTTTTAGTTAAAATTGCTATTTGCAACTTTAACTAAAAAATCAGCTACATAAGTAGTTAATCTACTTTAGTTGCTGATTTTATCTATACAAATGCATCTGCATTTGCATATAATTTAGTAAAGTCAAAGTTTGTATAATCTCTTCCCTTATAGTTCGATTTGTATTGCTTATTACTATTCGAACTATTATTATTTATCTTTTTATTTTTTATATTATTTATTATATCTTTGTCATTATCATCTATAGGGTATAGTTGTTTTTGACTATCTGAATAGTTATTTATATCTATATCCTCTAGGTGTTTTTTACTACACCTATTGATGTTTTCGGGCTTAGGTATAATTTGTCTTTGTTCTATTTCTTTACTATCTGTTTTGTATTTTAACTTAACATCTACATATCCTTTATCTTTTAGTGAACTTATAATTTTAGATACTCTTTCGTGTGTTACTTTTACAATGTTTGCAATATATTTATTACTTGCAAAGCAACTTTTAGTTTCTTCACTTAAATACAGAATTATTGCAAGTATTATTTTTTCTTTATCTGATAAATCTTCATTTAATAAAATTTCTGCTGGAATCCATAATCCTTTTAATTTTTGCAGTTGCAATCCTCCTTTCGTATAGTTTTTATTTGCTCCATGTTCAATTTTGTGGCTTTTAAAATTGTTTTTAGTATAATTTAAGTCAAAAAAATAAAACTATAGTAATTTATAATTTTTCTACACCTATTAACACAGCAAAATCTGTTTATTTTATTTATCTATAAAACAAAAGAAGAGAGTACTAAAATATAGTTCTCTCCTCTCTTGTTGTCATGAAAAATAGCATGTAAAAAAGTCTATAAGAAAATCATCCGAATCTCTGTGGTCATATAAGTAATCAATTATTCTTTCTGGCAAATTTTCTTTTGGTATTCTAAATTTCCTATTACATTCTGGACATTTTACCCGAAAAAATGTTGTTATTTTTTTTGTTCCCCAGAAATTTCTATTTGCTTCTGTTCTAATAGAAATGTCCTTAACAGTTATTTCTAATAGTGCTTGGCAATGTGGACATCTTACATCTTTTTTCCATTTAGATGGCTTTATTCCACTCTGTTTTACTTTCATGCTCATATCCTCCTTAAATTATCTTGGAGGTTTTACCCTCCAAGTTACTTATTAATAGTTCCTTGTTAGGTAAAAATTTTTTCTATTTTATTATATTGTATTTACATAATTTTGTCAATTAATAATATGTAAATGGTGTACATTTATTTAATTACCAACCCCAACTTCACAACGGGATTTCTCTCTGCTAGAAAAACTTTTTTTATCTCAATATTTTCTGGAATCGGGCGATTACTAATCACCCTTACATGTCCTTCATTTCTACCGTTCTTGAGTGTTACATCTTTGTGTACCGTAGATTTTGAAATGCCAAATTTCTTAGCAGCACCTCTAACCGTGTCTTTTGAATCTATTATATAATGTGCCAAACTCGTAGCACGTTCTTCAATTGATATACATTTCATTAAGCAAACCCCCATCTGAATACTTTTGTTTAATTGTATTCTTTAAGATGGGGGGTTAGAACTTTAAAATTCTTTTATCATTTTCACATATAACTTTTCATTTAAATAGTATGTTAGACATCCTTTTTATTATTATAAATTCGATTCAATAATTCATCTGGATAATATCGATCCAAAAACATATCAACAGCTCCCTTAGCAGGTATATTTTGACGTCTCTCTTGTTGGCGACTACCTGCCATACAAGAAATTGTAATATCAAAAGTCATAAACAGCATAAAAAAAACAGTAACAATTTTAAATCCCTTTTGATTTATCATAATATCTATCTTTTGAAAAGTTGGATAGATAATTTTCAAATAAGCAACCGCAATAATTCCCCAATACACTCCATATAGTAGACTTGTTCTTCCATTTAAATTCATGAACAAATCTGAATAATCCCAAGAAATGGTACCAAAAAATATTTCTTGGAAAAACGAACATAAATATTCTAAAATACTTCCCATAATAACACCAGCAAAAAATGCCTTTTTAGGTTCTTGAATATTAGAAATTAATATATAATAAGCCACAGCTCCCATACCATATATTTGTATAAAGGGTCCATAAATCAGCCCTTGTCTTATTTCTAGGGTTCTTGTATATACTAATGCATATAACATTTCTGCAAAAAAGCCAAATACACTGCCAATCACAAAGATCCAAAATATTTTTATACTATAATTAATAATTTTCTTTCCCATATATTTCCCCATTTATTTTCGTTATCCACATTATATAATAATTATGTGGAAAATAAAAGTATTCTTTAGAAATTAATAAAATCTTCATTTTATAATGATATTCTTTATTTCATATGCTATAATTGATGTGTAAGATAGGAACATGATTAAAATAAGGAGAATCATATGATAAGAATTAATAATATTAAAATCCGAAAAAACTTATCAGACAATGAAGTCTTAGAAGATGCAATCAAAAAACATGGAATCAAAAAAGATGACATCTTAAACTGGCATATCTCACGAAAATCCATTGATGCCAGAAAAAAAGATGATGTTCATTATAACTATTCCATTGACCTTGCCGTAAAAAACGAAAACAAATACAAAAAACTACCAAAAATAAAAACATTTGAAATACCAACCATCAAAATCCAAAAAAATCTAACCACTCGTCCCATCATTGTAGGAGCTGGACCAGCTGGTCTTTTTGCTGCTCTTACTTTGGTTCAAAACGGTATCAAGCCAATTATTATAGAGCAAGGTCAATCGGTTGAAAAAAGAAAACAAGAGGTAGACAATTTTTTAAAAACAGGACAATTAAATCCTTCTTCTAATGTACAATTCGGAGAAGGCGGTGCTGGTACTTTTTCTGATGGCAAATTAACAACTGGAATTAACAGTCCTTACTGCCAAAAGGTGTTGGAAGAATTTGTTCATTTTGGAGCACCAAAACAAATCCTATATCTTTCAAAACCTCACATTGGAACGGATTATTTAATTAACATTATAAAAAATATGAGAGAATATATCAAAGCAAAAGGTGGAAGTTTTCATTTTAACACTAAAGTAGTCGATTTTGAAATTACCAATCATCATATTTCAGGTGTATACACTGTTCACAATCAAGCAAAAGAACTGTTCCAAACCGATCATGTCATTTTGGCCATTGGACACAGCTCAAGGGACACCTTTGAGACCCTTTATCAAAAAGGAATCGCCATGGAAGCAAAAAACTTCTCTGTTGGTGTTCGTATAGAACATTTACAAAAATGGATTAACCAAGCACAATATGGTACCATTACCAAATTAAATTTACCACCAGCAGAATATAAACTAGCCTATCACGCTGACAATGGACGTTCTTGCTACACTTTCTGTATGTGTCCCGGTGGAGTCGTTATGGCATCTTCTAGTGAAGCTAATACGATTGTAACAAATGGAATGAGTAATTTTTTAAGAGATGGACAAAATGCCAACTCCGCTCTTTTAGTCAATATAACACCAGAAGATTTTGATAGCAACTCTCCTTTAGCCGGAATCTACTTTCAAAAAAACTTAGAAGAAAAAGCGTTTATCCTTGGTGGTTCTAATTACTTCGCACCAGTACAAAGAGTAGAAGATTTTCTAAGAAACCAAAAAACTCAGCAAATTGGTGAAGTTAAACCAAGCTATCAACCAGGATTTACATTCGCTAACTTAAATGAAATATTGCCAAAATTCGTATCAGATACCTTAAAACAAGGCATACAATTTTTTGATACCAAACTTTCTGGCTTTGCCAATCCTGATAGCATTTTAACCGGATTAGAAACCAGAAGTTCTTCCCCTGTAAAAATTCTTAGAAATGAAAAGCTAATTTCTAACATTTCTGGCATTTATCCTTGTGGAGAAGGTGCTGGCTATGCAGGTGGCATCATGTCTGCTGCCGTAGACGGCATTAAATGTGCAATGGGGACGTTTCTTTTTGCACATAATCCCCCCGCTTAGGCATTGAAGTAAACTATGGATCATTCCTTGCCATAATGGGAGGGTACTTCATGCATTTTTTATAAATGACGAATGCGACTGAAATAGTTTTACAAATTTTTAAACAAAAGTCACAAAGGGTCCTGTCTTCGGGTATTGTTGTGGCTTTTGTTTTAGAATTTGTTAACGTCATGCAAGGTAGCCGAGGAATTTATACAAAATGCATGAAATCCCCTCCCCTTATAACAAGGAATTCTCCACAATCTGTTTCAATACCTAAGCGGGGGTATCATGTGCAAAAAGAAACGTCCCCATTGCACATTATTTTCTAAGTCTCTGTACAATCTCACATAAATTCTCTATCAAGTAATCCACATCTTCTTTTATGTTATCCTCACCAAAAGTCACTCTAAGAGATCCATGAGCAAGCTCATCAGACAATCCGATACTAGATAAGACATGAGATGGTGCAGATGAACCAGAAGTACACGCAGAACCAGCTGAGGCACAAATTCCCTTTGCATCTAAATTCAATAATAAAGCCTCTCCATCAATTCCTGAAAATGAAAAATTTGCATTCCCTGGCAATCGATTCTCTTTACTTCCATTTAATACAGCACCTTCTATCTTGTCTTCCACTTGTGCTATAAAATAATCTCTTAATTCTTTTAAATGTTGCCTATGTTCCTTCAAATGAACCTGTGCTAATTCACAAGCTTTTCCCAATCCAACAATTCCAGCTACATTTTCTGTACCAGCCCTTTTATTTTTCTCCTGATGTCCACCATCCATAAATTTCTCAAATTCAATACCATTTCTAACATATAAAGCTCCAATTCCTTTGGGTGCATACAACTTATGACCTGACAAAGAAAGAGCATCAATTCCCATTCTTTTTACATCAATTGGAATATTTCCACAAGCTTGCACTGCATCGGTATGAAATACAATATTATGCATTCTTGCAATTTTTGAAATCATTTCGATCGGCTGAATCGTTCCAATTTCATTGTTAGCAAACATAATACTAATTAAAATAGTATCATTTCGAATCGAATTTCTTAAATCTTCCACATGAATAAATCCGTCTTTTGTGACTCTTAAATATGTCACTTCAAATCCTTGTTTTTCTAACATTTGGCATGTATGAAGTACAGCAGGATGTTCAATTTGCGAAGTAATAATATGTTTTCCCCTTTTTCGATTTTTATAAGCAATTCCTTTGATGATCGTATTATCACTTTCTGACCCACACCCTGTAAAATAAATCTCATTGGGATTACAGTTGATTAATCCTGCTACTCTTTTTCTTGCCTCTTTTATCGCTTTTTTGGAAACTCGCCCTATACTATAAAGTGAAGAAGGATTTCCATATTTCTCATGAAAATAAGGTAGCATTTCTTCTAATACTTCCTTCTTTACTCTTGTGGTAGCTGCATTGTCAAAATATTTTATCTCCATATCATTCATTCCTTTCATCTTCTTATATTATATTCAAAATGATGATTTATATTTCATTAAAAAAAGAATAGGCATAAAATCCTATTCCATATTTTTTATTAAATTAACCATTTCTATTGCCGAGCAAGCCACATCATAACCTTTATTACCAGCTTTTGTTCCAGCCCTTTCAATTGCTTGTTCAATATTATCGGTTGTCAGCACACCAAACAAGATAGGTACTCCTGTCTTCATTCCAACTGTAGCAATTCCTTTGCTTACCTCTGCACATACATAATCATAATGATCCGTTGAACCTTTTATCACTGCACCTAACGCTATAATAGCATCATACTTTTTACTTTCTGCCATCTTTTGTGCAATCACTGGTATTTCAAACGCACCAGGAACCCAAGCAAGCTCAATATCATCTGTTTTAACACCATGTCTCACAAGAGCGTCTTCTGCCCCTCCAATCAATTTTGACACAATCAATTCATTAAATCTGGAAGCAACCATTCCTATTTTGATATTACTTCCTACAACATTTCCTTCTAAAACTTTCATTTTTCCCTTTCCTTTCTTATTTTATTTGTTACATTAAAAACCATTTTCTATCAAAAATTGCTCTGTTAATTTACTTCCGTTATCTTTGGGCAAAATCAACTTTTCTACATACTTTCCAATGATATCACATTCTATATTTACGAGATCATTCTTCTTTTTAAATCCTAAATTTGTTTCCTTTTGAGTATGAGGAATAATCGAAACTTTAAAACTAAAATCTGCTACTTCTGCAACTGTTAAGCTGATGCCATCTATGGCAACTGACCCTTTCTCCACAATATACTTCATCCAATCTGATTTTGTACGGATCTCAAACCATATGGCATTTTGATCTTTTTCTATTCGTTCTATCTTTCCAGTACCATCAATATGCCCTGAAACAATATGACCTCCGCAACCTTTCATTTATTTTTAATGCTCTCTCAAGATTAACGAGATCACCTCTTTTTATGTCTTTTAGTGAACTTCTTTTCATCGTCTCTGGCATAACATCTGTTTCATAACTATTTTGGCTCGTATTGGTTACGGTAAGACAAATGCCATTGACAGATATGCTATCTCCAATTCTCGTATCCTTTAATACTTTTTGGCATGCAATTTCTAAGATAGCAGATTCTCCTCTTTTTTCAATTTTTTCTATCTTGCCAATTTCTTCAATAATTCCAGTAAACATTTTACTTTACCTCTTTTTTAATCGATATATATAGTAATGATGTCATCATCTTTTAACTGATTTGTCTTTCTTATATTTTGGTCTGATACAATTTCTAGGATCGATAAAGGATGGTCGCCTCCTATTTGATTGTTCTTTTCTGTTCTCACAATATATCCTGTATGTCCTAAAATCTCACATTTTTTTATCAGTACATCAAAGTTTCCACCATATTCATTTGCCTTGATTTTCTCGTCATCTTCTAAAATATATTCATGGTCTAATGCAACATTAAGTGTTCCCAAAAATAATCTCATTTGGTATTTTTCTTGAAATATGGTATTGATTTTATCTACCCAGAAACTTGCATTTCCAAATCCAGATTTTATTTTTCCTTTTAGTTCCATTATTTTTCTTTCCTTTATTTATGATACTGGCATATTATATCATAATTTTTTTGCATTTGCTACATAATTGCTAATTTTCATATTATTTTTAATTATTAAATTTGCATAAATATATTAATATTTGACATAATGTATGTTGTAATTATATTATAAGTGGAAGTTTTTCCACATCATCTCAGGTAGAATGCCTTTCCTGTAAGTTATCGCCTTAGTTTAGGGATGGATACATGTCAGGGGAACAACAATTTCTACTTGAGAAATATTGAAAGGAGGGTCCACAATAAATAGGACTCGGGATCAGCCCTAAAGGGTTTTTGAATTTTGAATCAAAACCTAGCGGGATTGATTCAAAAAAATGTCTTATATTAAAAGTATAAGATTAGCCCCGTGCCAAACCAAAATGGATGGCACGGGGGTTCTTTAACTTTAAAAGTAAAAGCTATATCTAATCATACAGTTTTTTAATTTTATCCAAATTTTCCATCACAGCTTGATAGCCATACTGATAACATGGATCCAACTTTTCTACATCCAAAAGACCCGTTTTATCCGTTGAAACAGTTAGCACAAAATCGCTTTGTTCTAAGCTCTCCTCTGAAATCTTATTGCCCATAATATCAATCGTTCTCATAGCAATATCCATCATATTACTCGTTTCATCCACATCATCTGCCTTAAAATTAATAGCAATCACTTTATCGGCTCCTTGCTTTTTAACCTCTGTCACAGGAATATTATCTAAAATTCCACCATCTAAAAATTTATGGTCTTTAAAAACACAGGGACAAAAAACAGCAGGAAAACTACTACTAGCCCTTACTGCTTTCCCAATTGATATATCTGTAATATATTGAGATGAATCTTCATTTTTCTCTGGTATTTTATTGGTAAAAATATACTCTTTAGAAAGAGTAACATCAACAGATGGAATCACTAATGGCATTTTTGTAATATCTGCTATGCTAGTAATCCCTTTTCTTTTAGCTATCTGATCATAAGCCTTCTCCAAAGTCTCTCCTGTCTTTAATCCAGGTATACACACCTTTTTATTCATCATAAAATTTCCAATACCAGATATAATGGGAGTAGAATTAATGGCTACGATATCTTTAGCATATCTTTTAAATAATATGTAGATATAATAAGGAGAATATCCCATAGCATACAAAGAAGCCACTAAACTACCTGAACTAGTTCCTCCTATCACATCAATTTTAATTCCATGATCTTCTAATGCTTTCAATGCTCCAGCATGGGAAATTCCCCTAATTCCCCCACCAGATAAAGCTACTCCTAATTTCAACTTTATATCCTCCTTATTGCTCTAACTTTTTAATAGTATTTACTATTAAATATGAACTTAAACAATAAAAAGTGCAAATGAGGAAAAAGGAAATCATTTTGGTAATGACTTCCTTTCTCTCAATAATTACACTTATTGAAATGAATAACCCTTAAATTTTTAGAAAATCAATAATACTTGGAACAGGCTTTTTAAGTACGGTTGGATGCGTAGCGGTAACTTCTACTAACGCATTAACGCCGTATTCTAATGGCAGTCTTTGATTGTCCAATAGAACCATTCCATCCGCCTTTCGGTTCAAGCCTAAAAATTTTCCATAATGCCGAAAAACAGCCTCAAATGGATTACAAATGCCTTCTGGACAAGTTGCTGTAATCAACATAGTCCTATGATTCTTAAGTTTTGACAAATCTAGATACTTTTTCATAAAATTTGAATTGATTGCCATGTCATAATCAATCGGACGTCTGCTACCAAAACGATGAGTAATCCCTTTATAAAACCAGATTTCTGGTGTAAGAAGAAATCTTTTTAAAACAGATTGCCTATCTTTATATTCTTGCAATCTTTTAAAAACTTCTTCTTCATCACCCATTATGGTTCCAAAAGTTGGTGATACCATAACAAGATTTGTTTCCGTATCCAGGTCTTTTGTAAGAGCACCCATAAACAAACCACCTTTAGAATGTCCTATCAAGTTATGCTCTTCATACTTTGGAAACAGTTCCGTTTCAAAAAACTCACCCGCTTCTTCAATAGCATATCCTAATCCCTTACATTCTGGAAGAAAGTATAGATTGTAAGCTGTACAATCTAACTCATCATACAGATCTTTCAATCCATTAAATGGTGCAATTGCTGGATCTGGTAAATGAGAACGATCTGAATAAGGTATTGTTCTCATTTGTGTCCGAATCCACGGTTCCTGTACTGCCTTTTCATTTGACGTATATCCACTTGTCCTTATCAATAATGGTCCTTGACCCTTTCTTTCTAAAACAAGTAAGAAATTCCGCCTCACTATGATTTTCTTCATTTCTTATTCCTCCTCTACAGTTTTATGTTCTCATTATATAACATATTTAATTTTATGTCAATTTTAGTACTTTTGTCTTAAAAGAAAAAAGTAAGTAAGCTACATTTTGCCTACTTACTTTGCATCTGTATAATAAAACTCTCCTGAGCCATAAGTCACACGATAATAGTTACCAATGAAAGAAGGTTCTTGTTGATTTTTAATCTCATAAATAGGAGCAACAACCTCTTTTCCATTCTCGTCAATAGCACCCCATTTACCATCTTTCTTCACAGTAGCGAATCCGTACTCATTTAATTCATAAGCTTTATCATATTGACAATCCACTACCACATTACCATTATAATCTACAAAGCCATAGCGATTATTCTCTACCTTAACAAATAACTTGTTATTAGGATATACCTCTGTATTCTTTAATGCTTTTCCCTCTTTATTAAAATATTTCATTTCTGTTTCATTGTACACTTTAATAAAATCATCTTTTACTTCAATAGAAGCATTTGACATCTCACAAATTTTCTCCATAGATTTAGCATAAATTTGTGTCATCTTACTTTCGGTAGAAGTAGATTGCACTAAATCTGTCCCTTGTATTCTTTGTAAAGAATCCTGATTCATCTCTACTTTTACAGTTTCCTGATCATCTACAATTCCTAACTTTCCATTTTCATTACTTACAATAAAATAATCATCATACAAATATTCCACATAATTATACTTTTCTTCCATTAATTGCTTACCTTCTTGATTTACCACTCCATATTTCGTACCATTTTCATTATTAATTTTAATTTTATAGGCATCATTATTGGTATTTAAAATAGCAATATGAGAATCAACACTAGCTTGTGTTCCATCACTATTATATACAGTTGTACCTTGCTCATTTTCAGCATATAAATAAATTCCTGTAATATCAATTTGACGATATTGTACTGGAATGACCAATTTTCCTTCTAAATTAGCAATCCCATATTTTTTACTTTTTTCAACTACAAATACTTGATTGGTTGGATCATATCGAATGGATTGATATTCATTTTCTAAAATTTTATCGGCATTTTTCGTAATTCCATATTGTCCATTTTTAGCACAAATCAAATAAGAATTATGAGGATCCTCAATTTCTGCTACTCTTGCTATATCATTATATTCTGTTCCTAACAATACTTTTCCTTGATCATTCAAATAACCATATCGATAGCCTTCTGGTGTTTTAATAGATACCACATAGCCTGCATATTGATAACCATTTTCATCTGTATAATAGCCATCTACCTCAATCTTGTCATATTGCATTTCTATGATTTTGGTTCCTGCTATATTGATTACACCATATTTTTCATTTTGCTTGACCAACAATTCACCTTCTTTATAAGGCAAACTATCTATCTCATCATAAATAGGCTTTGTCACGGTTTTTCCTTCCAAATTAACTAAGCCATATTTCCCATCTTTTTCATATTTAAGAACACTCTTCTCATACATTAAATCACTCGTTATATTTTGTAGTCGAATCGATTGAGCCTTATTAAATTGTGTTAGTATTTCTTCATTTTGTTCATTTAATATTTTGCTAACCTCTCCTTGATGACAAATAAAAACAGCCCTTTGTGGATTTGGTATCATAACTTCGCTATATGCAGGTGGTATGATAGTATTTCCTTTTCTATCCATTACACCATATAAATCATTTTGTTTTAAAACAAAATAATGATACTCTTTTATTGGTTCGATTTCATAGTTTTTACCATTTCCAACTGTTTGACGATAAATCACAAAGGAGGCTAATGCTACTAAAATCATGATAACGATTACGATAATTATTACAGATCTTTTTTTCACTTTAATTTCATTCCTTTCCTAACACATTCCTAGACAAAACTTCTTATCATAAATAAAATGCACTTATTTTTCAGGCTCCTTTTGCTCTCCTTCCGTTTCCTCTACATTATTCTTACAAGCCTTAACCTTTAAAATTCTCTTATCTTCATATTCCTCTATCTTATAAGTTACAAGCTCTGTATCGATCGTAGGTAGCTCCTCTTCCTCTGGAATTCTTCCTAATTTATCCTGTAAATAGCCAGAAAGCGTATCATAATCCCCTTCTGGTATTCCGAGCATCTAGCACTTTATTCACATCATTAATTGTCATACTTCCACTTAGCAAATAAGTATTTTGATCTATTTTCTCATATTCTTTTTCCTCTTTATCGTACTCATCGTAAATATCTCCCACTAACTCTTCTAGTATATCTTCCATGGTAATCAAGCCAGCTGTCCCACCATATTCGTCCACAATAATAGCAATCTGTTTTTTATTTTTTTGTAACTCTTTGAAAACTTCATTAATCAATCGGTTACGAGATACAAAATAAGCATCTTTCACCACATTTTTTACTTTAAAAGTCTTTTTGTTGATGTTTTTTAACACATCTTTTACATATAAAATTCCTTTTATCTCATCAATCGTTTCATCATAAACAGGAATTCTGCTATATCGGTATTCCTCATGAGAAAGTACCTGTAATAATTCCTCATTACTAATATTGATATCTACTGCAAAAATGTCTGTTCTATGTCTCATAATCTCGGAGACAGTAATATCATTAAATTCAAATACATTATTGATTAATTCTTTTTCCTCTTCTTTAATCGTTCCCTTTTCTTCCCCTTGATCTACCATCATTTTGATTTCTTCTTCTGTAACCGATTCTTCTTCATTTTCTCCTACTCCAAATAATTTGGATACCCCATTGGTTACTACTGTCAAAAATTTAACAAATGGCGAAGTTACAATAGCTATTGTCCTAATAATTCCAATTGTGGCAAATGACAATTTCTCGTAATACTTCATGGCAAATCTTTTTGGAACTAATTCTCCAAATACTAAGGTAAAAAAAGATAAGATAATAGTAATAATAACAATAGAAACACTTTTCCATACACCAAAACTAATAAATGGCATTACTTGGTATAATACAGGTGCTAATCTTTTAGCAAAGGCATCAGAGGCAAAAGCACTAGATAAAAATCCTGCTAATGTAATTCCAATTTGTATGGTAGCTAAAAATTTGCTAGGCGATTTTATCATTTTTTCAATTTGTTTTGCCTTTTTATTTCCTTCTTTGGCTTGTTTCTCAATCCTTGCATCATTTAAAGAGATAAAGGCAATTTCTGTTGCTGCAAAAAAAGCATTTAGTGCAATTAATACTACGAGAATCGCTAATTGTGATATCATTTTATAATCGACTCCTTTTCCTTTTTTATCATTGTACTTATTATATCCGTTTTTTATTTTTTTTTCAATAAATTTTTACTTTAAGTTTCAGTTTTTTTATGGTAAATCATACAAAAGTATCATAGTTTGAAAGAAAAATTTATAAAAATAAAACCAAAATAATAGAAAAAGGGCAT
>CANONT010000013.1 GCA_947567695.1 uncultured Clostridium sp. | reverse complement strand
AGGTGAAATATTCGTTTATAAACTTTCAAGGTGATTTTATCATATATTAATTACATTTTTTGTTTTCGACTATTTACAAATGTAAAATTATGTAGTATAATTTTGTGAAATAAAATAGAAAAACGGAAAAAGAAAGGGGTTATAAAATGGCAAAAATTGTAGAAGATATTTCAAGAACGCTAAATGAATATTTATTATTACCAAACTTAACAGATGAAAGGTGTATACCAAGTAATGTTTCGTTAAAAACACCACTTGTAAAATATCAAAAAGGAGAAGAGGCTAAATATTATGCTAATGTACCAATGGTATCAGCAGTTATGCAATCTGTTTCAGGAGAAGAGATGGGAATTGCATTGGCAAGAGAAGGAGGAGTAGCCTTTATTTATGGTTCACAATCGATTGAATCACAAGCTAGAATGGTTCGACATGTAAAAAAGCATAAAGCAGGATTTGTAGTAAGTGATTCGAATGTTAAGTCAGGTACGACACTAAAAGAAGTGATTGAGTTAGTACAAGAAACAGGTCATTCAACAGTAATTATTACAGATGATGGTACAGCAAGAGGAAAATTTATTGGATTAGTAACGGATAAAGATTATAGAATTTCTCGAGATAATTTAGAGGAGCCAATTGACAAATTTATGACACCAAAAGAAAAAGTCGTTTGGGCTCATAAAGGAATTAGTTTATCAGAGGCAAATGATTTGATTTGGGAAAACAAAATTGCTTGTTTACCCATTTTAGACGATGAAGAAAGATTAAAATATTTAGTGTTTAGAAGAGATTATGAAGAAAGAAAAAATAACCCAGATTCTTTATTAGATGAGAATAAGAGATATATTGTAGGTGCTGGAATTAATACAAGAGATTATGAGGAAAGAATACCAGCCTTAGTAGAAGCAGGAGTAGACTTAATCTGTATGGATTCATCGGATGGTTATTCTGTTTGGCAAAAAAACACCATAGATTTTGTTAGAGCAAAATATGGAGACGATGTTAAAATAGGAGCTGGAAATGTAGTTGATAGAGAAGGCTTTATGTATCTAGCAAAAGCTGGAGCAGATTTCATTAAAATTGGTGTAGGAGGAGGTTCTATTTGTATTACTCGTGAAACCAAAGGAATTGGACGTGGAAATGCCTCTGCCTTAATTGATGTAGCAGTAGCTCGTGATGAATATTTTGAAGAAACGGGAGTTTATATTCCATTATGTATCGATGGCGGAATTGTACATGATTATCATATTACTATCGCTTTGGCTTTAGGAGCAGATTTTGTTATGATGGGAAGATATTTTGCAAGATTTGATGAGAGCCCAACAAGAGTAATCAAAAAGGGAAATGCTTTTGTAAAAGAATATTGGGGAGAAGGTTCTAATCGAGCAAGAAATTGGCAAAGATACTTGGAAGATCCAACTAAAAATAAATTGTCTTTTGAGGAAGGTGTCGATTCTTATATTCCATATGCTGGTAGTTTAAAAGATAATTTAGCCATTACCGTTGCTAAAATAAAGTCAACGATGTGTAATTGTGGCTGTATTACGATTCCTGAGTTACATGAAAAGGCAAGATTGACATTGGTGTCTGATATTAGTATTACAGAAGGTGGAGCACATGATGTTATTTTAAAGGAAATTGATAATCAATATAAATAGGGACAATTAGAGACATTTTCTTTCACTTGTAGGAAAATGTCTTTTTTTTTGACAATTAACATAAAATTAGGTATAATATAATTAGATACTATGTGGTCAAATCATCCTTATTTATAGGGATGAAATAGCAATCTAAGGAGGACAAATTATGAGAGAGGAAATATTGACAGAAGAAAAGTTGGAGGAGTTTTGCTCATACTTTTCCCGTGAACTGGCAAAAAACGAAGAAATGAGGGATTTGGAAGGAATTGATAGTAGAATCAATAAAATTCTTCGGACTCATAAAAGTTTAAAGCTTGACAAAGAAAGCCAGTCATGGCGCAATTTAGAATATGCCCTATCTTTGGCAGAAGAAAGGTTGGGCGTAAAACAAGAAGAGATGGAACAGTTGAGCAGAAGGCTCAGCGAACACTATTCTCATTAACAAAAAGGGGGCATTGCCCTCTTTTTTTGTTGTAGCTTGATTATAAGAAGAATAAATGATAAAATTTAGGCATAAAGAAGAAGCAAAAGGAGGAAAAAATGCAAGAAGAAATAGATATTTTATTAACTACTTATAATACAGAAATAGAATACTTAAAACAGCAAATAGAAAGCATATTAAACCAAACTTATCAAAATTTTAGATTACTAATTAGTGATGATGATTCTACTAAAAAAGAAGTAAAAGCTATTTTAGAAGAATATCAAAAACAAGACAATCGAATTACATTATATAGGCAAGAAAAAAATCTAGGATATAATAAGAATTTTGAATTTCTATTAAAACAAGCAAGTGCTAAATATATTATGTTCGCTGACCATGATGACATCTGGTATGCAGAAAAAATAGAAAAAAGTTTGGAAAAAATAAAAAAAGAAGATGTTGATTTAGTATATTGTAATTCTCATCAAATTAACAAAAACGGTCAAATTATACAAAGAAATTATTTTCAATATAAAAATGTTCCTCTTGTTCAGGGCAAGGACAAGCTAGCTATTTCAAGATGTGTTGGAATTGGCTGTTCTCAAATTATTACGGATACAGTTAGGAATAAAATGCTTCCATTTAAAGATGTGGTAATAGCACATGATTGGTTGGCAGCATTTATAGCCAATGAGGGAAAAGGGATTAGCTATATAGAAGAACCACTTTTTGGTTATCGCCTTCATAATAGAAATGTGTTCGGTGGAAGAAATTTAGTACAAAATTTAGGTAAATGGAAGGAAGAAAATGGGACAAGTTATCAGTCTTATTTAAAATACAGAAAAGAGAAAGTAATTGACAAGGCATACCTAGATGGTGCAAAAATGTGTTTATCCTATACATCAAATACAGAGAATAAAAAGTTTTTAGAAGATATGATAAAATATTATGAAAGCCTAAGAACGTCCAAGTATGTTAATATACATTTCTTTCAATATTTTAGATTTTTAGCTGGTAAGAATTTGGCAAAAAAAATGATAAAAGAAATGATCATTTTTCATCTACCAATTTTGGGATACTTGGTATTTATTAGTTAATTAATTTATTTAATGTAGTTAAAATAATTGACAAAAAGCCAATTTGAAGATAGAATAGACAGGAACAAAAGTTGTTGAAAAATGTAGGTGAATATATGGAAGAGCAAATTGATATTTTACTTGCTACCTATAATGGAGAAAAGTATTTAAGAGAACAATTAGATAGCATATTAAATCAAACTTATGAAAATATACAATTGATTATATCAGATGATTGCTCAAAAGATGATACAAGAAATATTTTAAAACAATACGAAGAAAAAGATCGTAGAGTAAAAGTATATTATCAAGATGAAAACATAGGGTGTATTAAGAATTTTGAGTTTTTACTAAAACAAGTAAAAAACAAAATATATATGTTATCTGACCAAGATGACATATGGATGCCAGAAAAGATAGAAAAAACATATCAGAAGTTAGAAGATGAAAAAGCAGACTTAGTTTTTGGTGATTTAGAGGTGGTAGATAGCAAGCTCAAAATGTTATATCCTTCGTTTAATGATTTTATGAAATTAAGTAGAAAAATAAAAAAATATGGCAATACCCAACAATTAAATTATTTATATAATTGTGTAACTGGTTGTACGATTATGGCAAGAAAAGATTGTATTGACAAAATTTTGCCATTACCAGTCAATTCTAAATATGTTTTACATGATCACTGGATTGGTTTAATGATTAGTTTGAAAGGAAAATTGGCTTATTTACCAGAAAAGTATATTAAGTATAGACAACACGAGGATAATGAAGTAGGAACTGACAAAATTTCACATCAATTTAAAAAATTAGGACAAGTAAGAGAATTGTTTCTGCAAGTTAAGTTAGGTGTTTTTGGGACTTATGTAGAACAAAAAGAAAAGTTTCCCAAAGACTTACAACAGTTCAATCAAAAAGTTTATGACTATTTTAGAATGTTAGAAAACAAAAAGAATTTCAATTTTAAAGGTTGGCATATTTTTCATAAATTGTATAAAAGAGAAACTTTTATTTATTATATAGAAAATTTTATGATTATGAATTTGCCTTGGTTGGCAAGAGGATTGTTTCAAATTAGATATGGCTTATTAAAACTGATGAAAAAACGATAAGATTGGAGATTATTACAGTTTGATGTTGTTAATTTGCTTGCCAAACACAAAAATTTTTCCAATCAATTTGGCAATGGAAGGAGCATAAATCAATGGATTTTATAAAAACAGTAATCAAAAATAGAAAAATAATATGGGGAATTGGAAAAAATGATTTCAAAAATCGTTTTGCTAATACAAGTTTAGGGACTGTATGGGGATTTTTGCAACCATTTGTGTTTATGATTACTTATGTGATTGTATTCCAATATATATTAAAAGTAGGTAGCTCAGGAGAATACCCTTATGTTTCGTGGTTTTTACCTGCTATGTCTATGTGGATGACAGTGAATGATACCATTATTAATGCTAGTAATTCGATAAGAGCTTATAGTTATTTGGTAAAAAAAGTAGTATTTCCAGTTGATACGATTCCCATTATATCGATTATATCTTCTGCCTTTGTATCACTATTTTTATTTATCATATCCATTATCATAAGTTCATGTTTTGGTTATGTACCAAACTTCTTAATTTTACTGTATGCCCTTTTTGCAGCTTATTGTTTTATTATTGCATTTACTAGATTTACTTCTGCTATTACAACCGTATTGCCAGATTTTTCACAGTTACTTAATATTGTGATGCAGATTTTTTTCTGGTTTACTCCAATTGTATGGAATTTACAAATGGTAGCAGCACATCCAACAATCCAAAGGTTATTACAGTGTATTCCTTTTACTTATTTGGTGGGGTGTGCAAGGGAAGCGTTTATTCATGAACGAATTATTACGAAGGGATATGGTTTGTATACTCTTGTGTTTTGGGTGATTACTTTGATTTTATTTGTATGGGGGAACCATATTTTTAAGAAGACTAAGAAGGATTTTTCTGATGTGTTATAAAGGAAGGAATGATAATTAAAATGAGTAAAGAGATCAATTTAGAAGAACAACGAAGTGAAGAGCCAGAAAACAAAGAAAATGTTTTAGAGATCAAAGATTTATGTAAAAAATATAAAATGTATCATCATAAAAAAGATCGTTTATTTGAAATCTTGTTACCACATTATGAAAGACATTCTACTTTTACCGCATTAGAAGATTTTAATTTAGAATTAAAAAAAGGAGAAATACTAGGGATTTTAGGTAGAAATGGAGCAGGAAAATCTACCCTTTTAAAGATGATAACAGGAGTGGTTACGCCAACTTCAGGTTCTATCAAAATGAAAGGAAGAATTAGTTCACTGCTAGAATTAGGAACGGCTTTTAATCCTGAATTGACTGGTTATGAAAATATTTATCAACATGGACAAATTATGGGCTTAACCCAGGAAGAAGTGAAAGCAAAAGAACAAGAAATTATTGATTTTGCAGATATTGGTGAACATTTAAGTCAGCCAGTAAAAACGTATTCTTCTGGTATGTTTGCTCGTTTAGCTTTTGCTTGTGCTATTAATGTAGATCCAGACATCTTAATTGTTGATGAGGTATTATCGGTTGGCGATATGGCTTTCCAATTAAAATGTTTTAAAAAGTTTGAACAATTTAAGAAAAAAGGAAAAACCATATTGTTTGTAACACATAGTATTAGTGATGTGTTGAACAATTGTAATAGAACGATTATTTTACAACAGGGGAAAAAGATATTTGATGGAGAAGTTAAAGAAGGAGTAGAGGAATATAAAAAGTTAATTACCAAAATGAAGGATACAGAAGGAACCAAGGGGAAAAATAAAATAACCAAAGATACGGTTAAAGCATTAGATGATAAAGCAGAATGGAAAAAGCATTTTTCCCTTAATCCAGACATGGTGACCTATGGCAATAATGAAGCATCGATTTTTGATTATGGTATTTTTGATGAGGCTGGACAACCATTAACCATGATTGATAATGATGAATATGTAGATATAAAATTGAAAGTACAATTGAATCAAGATATGGAAGAGCCTTTTGCTTCTGTGACGATTAAAGATTTTCATGGCAAGGAGATGTGTGGTAATAATACCAATTTTCTGAATATTAGTACAGGTAGTTGTAAAAAAGGTGAAGAATATATTTTTGATTTTAAACAAAAATTAAGACTAGCACCAGGGAAATATACGTTATCGGTTAGTTGTAATCGTTTTAATGAAAATGGGGAGTTAGTTATTATGCATAGAAATTATGATGCTTTAATTTTTGAGGTGACATCACAAAGGAAAATGGTAGGATGTTTTGACATGGATCCGAGAGTTAAGTTTAAAAAAATCAATGAATAAGGAATGTGATAAAAAATGAAGAAATTGAAGAACTTATTTACATCAGAAGCAGTATCAATTGGACATCCTGATCATGTATGTGACATGATATCAGATCGTATTTTAGATGCTTGTCTAAGAGAGGATGCCAATGCTAGAGTAGCTTGTGAGACCATGGCGAAAGATGATTTTATTATCTTATCAGGAGAAATTTCAACAACAGCACATATTGATGTAGAACAAATAGCAAAGAATACGATAAAAAGGATAGGCTATACCTATACACCAAGAGTTTTAAATTTACTAAGTAAACAATCCCCAGATATTGCACAAGGTGTTGACATAGGGGGAGCAGGCGATCAAGGTATTATGTTTGGTTATGCCAATACAGAAACACCTGAATATATGCCACTTGCTATTACGATGGCACATGATTTAATAAAATTAGCTACTAAATTACGTGAGGAAGGTAAATTTTTGTATGCTGAACCAGATATGAAATCACAAGTGACTTTAGCTTATGAAGAGGGAGAAACAACGAAAATTGACACGATGCTAATGTCTATTCAACATACAGAAGATTATCAAGAAAAAGATTTTAAAGATTTTATTAAAAATGAAATTATGATAAAAATTGCCCAAAAGTATCAACTAAACACAGATTTTAAAATATTAATTAATCCTACAGGAAAATTTGTGATTGGTGGACCAGAGGGAGATGCTGGACTAACAGGTAGAAAAATTATTGTAGATACTTATGGTGGATATGCTCCACATGGGGGAGGAGCTTTTTCAGGAAAAGATCCTACGAAAGTAGATAGAAGTGCAGCTTATATGGCAAGATATTTAGCTAAAAATATTGTGGCTTCTGGTATAGCAAAAGAATGCTTAATTCAATTATCTTATGCAATAGGAGTGGCACAACCAATTTCCATTTATGTAGATTGTAAAAATACGAATCAAGTAGAACAACAGAAAATAATTGATGCCATTTATGATCATTTTGATTTATCACCAAAAGGCATTATTGAAAAATTACAATTGCGAAATCCAATTTATTCTGAAACTTGCAATGGTGGACATTTTGGAAGAAAATATTTAGATTCAGAAAATAAAATAAAGTGTTCTTGGGAACAATTAGATAGTATAGAGATATTTAAACAATTAGGGTAAACACGGATTAGAAAATGGAGGGGAGCGAATGGAAACAAACAAGCAAGCCAATGTAAAAATGGCTATGAAAGAAAACATTGTAAAATGGTATCCATTTACACCAAATGCTACCGTATTAGAAATAAAAGATTCGTTAGAAAATCTGAAGGAGGATCAACAATATGATTATGTAGTATTAATTGGAACTTTAGAATATGCACATAAATTATTTTCAGGTTCTGATTCACAACAACAGTTAATGGAATATGCAAAAAGCCACTTAAAAGATGACGGAAAGATATTACTTGCTGTTCAGAATAAAATTGGTATAAAAACTGCTTGTGAGAGACAATATGTGAACCAAGATCGTAAAATGTTAAATCGAAGACAATTAGAAGAATTGCTAAATTTCTGTGGTTTGTCGTATTATAAGTTTTATTATCCGTTATCAGATTATGAGACAACCAATGTTATTTTTACGGATCCATTTTTGCCAAATCAAGAAAATATTGTGAGGAATATTGCTTTACATGAGGAAGAGGATTTTGTATTTCAATCAGAAAATGATGTGTGGTTTCATCTATTGGAACAAGATAAGAACTTGTTTCCATGGTTTGCGAATTGTTATTTTGTGGAATGTAGTAGAAAAGAATTTTTAGATAACCAGATAGCGTTTGTTTCTTTTTCTAATATGAGAAAACCAGAATATAGTATTAAAACGGTAATTCAAGGTGACAAGGTTTTTAAAACAGCAGAAAATCCAAAGGCAAAAGAGCATATTGAAAAAGTAAAAAGTAATATTGATATCTTAAAAGAATTAAGCTTTGAAACCATAGATTATTATGAACAAGATGTTATTATAAGTGAATATCAAAAGGAACACGAAACAGTCGACGCTATTTTAGTGAATCAGATATTGCAAGGAAAAAAGGAAGACGCAATCCAATTAGTTACGCGATTTTTTGAAGAGATTAAGGACAAGTTGGCAACTGCTAAAACACAAGAAAATGTTTTTGATCAATTTGGTATAGCTTATGAAAGAGAACAAATAGAAAATTTGACATTTACGAAATATGGATTATGGGATTTGATTTTTCAAAATGCTTTTTATAAGGAGGGACAGTTCTTTTTCTATGATCAAGAATGGATCGAAGATGGTCTTCCTATTGAATATATTTTGTATCGTTCCATTCAATATACAAAGGGATTGACAGATGTTTTGGCTTCTGAAGAGGTTTTTAACCAGTTCGGAATTGGTAGACAACAGTTGGATTTGTTTTTGCAATTAGATAATAAATTGCAAGAGAAAATAAGAAATGGTGAGGTCTGGAAAAGTCATACACAGGGTCAAACGATTGAATCGTTAAAGGCTCAGATTGAACATGAGAGACAAGAGAGAGAAAAGTTGTTGGAAGATTGTAAGAAGTTGTTGAATGAAAAGGATGCTAGGATTTGCTTTTTGGAAGAGAATATGGATTCAACGGTTGAGTTGTTACGACAAAGGGAAAGTGAAGTAGCACAAAAGGATAATGAAATATTGCAAATTCAGAATTCCGTGTCTTGGAGGATTACCAAGCCATTACGAAAGCTAAAAGGAAGTTAGTTTGAAAGATAATCAACATTTAGCGTTGTTGCACATCGTTTTCAATTTAATCAACGTACCTTAGTACGCCTCATAAATTGAAAACTCGTGCGCCTAGCCAAATAACGATTCTTTTCCAAACTAAGTTTGGAAGATAAACACTTTCTAAATAAATTTTAATAAGTGATAACTAAATTTATTAGTATTTTTTCTAATCAGATTGTGACATAAGAAAGGAATGATATTAAAAATGAGGATTAGAGATCAGTTGTTCCCAGAAGGAACCAAAATAAGAAAATTGTTGCGAGCCATTGCATTGGCTGTAAAGGGTTTACACCCAAACAATTTGAAAAAGATGTGTCAAATGATGAAAGAACAAGGCTTTTCTAAAACGATGAAGAGAATTCATGGTAAGATATGGGGAAAGCCACAGTTTGTAGATGCGAATGATCTTTATCAAAAATGGATAGAAAAAAATGAGCCTACGGAGGAGGAACTAGAACAACAAAGAAAAACAAAATTTGCTTTGGAACCTAAAATTAGTATTTTGGTTCCAATGTATAATACACCATACAAGTTTTTTAAAGAATTGGTAGAGTGTTTAATTCATCAAACGTATAGCAATTGGGAACTTTGCTTAGCAGATGGTAGCCCTGAACAAGATGATTCTTTAAAAGAAATCTATGAGCAAGACGCAAGAATTAAATACAAATTTTTAGGAGAAAATAAAGGAATTGCAGGAAATACCAATGAATGTATTAAGTTGGCAACAGGAGATTTTATTGCTCTTTTTGACCATGATGATTTATTACCTGTTTTTTCTTTATATGAAGTGGTAAAATGTATTAATGAGAATCCAGAAGTAGAATTCATCTACACCGATGAAGATAAGATTACAACTTTGGAAGAACCAAGATTTAATCCTCATTTTAAGCCAGATTTTTCTTTGGACTTTTTACGAGCTAACAATTATATTTGTCATTTTAGTGTATTTAAAAAAGAATTGATGGACAAGTTAGAGGGAGAAAGAGGAAAGTATGATGGAGCTCAAGATTTTGATATTATTTTAAGAGTTTCTGAATTAACGAAAAATATTGTACATATTCCAAAAGTATTGTATCATTGGAGGGTTCACCCAAATTCAACTGCACAAGCAGAAGTCGAATCAAAACCATATGCTTTTGAAGCGGGAATTCCAGCCATACAAGATCATTTAGACAGAATGGGATTAAAGGCAACGGTAGAGCATGGAGCAAGTTTGGGAACATATCGAGTTCGTTATCAGTTTGAAGGAAATCCAAAAGTTTCTATTGTTATTCCAAATAAAGATGAAAAAGAAACTTTGAAAACTTGTGTTGAGTCTATTTTGGAAAAGACAACCTATGAAAATTATGAGATTGTAATTGTCGAAAATAATAGTGAGACAGAGGAGATTTTTGCTTATTATAAAGAACTAGAAGAAAATGAGAAAATTAAAGTGGTACGTTATGAAGAAAAAGGATATAACTATTCTAAACTTATCAATTTAGGTGTTAAGAATTCAGATGGAGAATTTATTATGCAATTAAATAATGATACAAAAGTCGAAACTGAAGACTGGTTAGAAGATATGTTAGGATTTTGTGCAAGAGATGATGTAGGAGCGGTTGGTGTAAAATTATTCTATCCAGACAATACCATTCAACATGCGGGAATCGTATTTGGTGTGGATCGCGTGGCAACTCATTTGTTTAGAGGTCTACCAAGACATTTACCTGGTTATTTTGCAAGAGAAAGCTCCATTCAGGATTTTAGTGCTGTAACAGGAGCGTGTATGCTGGCTAAAAGGTCAACCTATGAAGAGGTGGGCTATATGGACGAAAATATGCCTGTAGCTTTTAATGATTTGGATTTTTGTTTAAAAATTAGAGAGACTGGAAAATTGATTGTGTATGACCCATTTGTTACATTAATCCATTATGAGTCTAAGACAAGAGGATATGAAGATACACCGGAAAAGGTGGCAAGATTTGAGGCTGAAATTGAAAAGTTCCAAAAGAAGTGGAAAAAGATTTATGATGAGGGAGATCCTTATTATAATCCTAATTTTAGTCTAAATTCTAGTCATTACGATATAAGAGAAGAATAAAAAAATATATTGAATAGAAATTTGGTAAATATTATCAATTATAAATGTAGCAAAAATAAATAAAATGTGATATATTATGCGATATAGGAGGGGAATATGATAATGAAACAAAAGCTAGAATTAAATAGGCTTATAAAAGAAGCAAAGATATTTTGTGAAATAGAAACAAAAAAGAATCATATTCAATTAAGAGGAATTACAGATGGAAAAGCTGTAGGTACCTATGTTGAACACAAATTTAAGCAATATTTAAAGGAAAAATATGAGTTTACAATAGGTAATTCAGCATCAGGAATAGATTTACCAGATGATCATATTAATACAGATATTAAAGTAACATCTATTAAGCAACCTCAATCTTCTTGTCCTTATAAAGATTCTAAACAAAAAATATTTGGTTTAGGATATAATTTGCTAGTATTTATATATGATAAGGTGGATTTTGAAAGTGAATGTAAATTGCATTTTATAAATTGTACTTTTATCAATGCTAATAGAACAGCTGATTATACAATAACTAAGAGAATTAATGAAATGATTCAAGATGGAGCGAATAAAGAAGATCTAATCGGATATTTTATGGATAGAGCTATTCCAGGAGATGAAATAACATTATCGAATTTAGCTGATTTAGTGATAAAAAATAAACCAAATCAAGGATATTTGACAATATCGAATGCTTTACAATGGAGATTACAATATGCGAGAGTTATTTCTTTAAATAATGAGATAGAAGGTGTTGTTAATGTCAACTTTAAATAAATTAGAATATGGCGATTATCAGACACCTTTCAATTTTTGTGAAAAAGTAGTAAATATTATCCAAAAGGAAATAAATCCAACTATCATACTAGAGCCTACTTTTGGAATTGGAAATTTTATCAAAGCAACCAATCAAAAATTTAAAAAAGTAAAAAATATATATGGCATTGAAATTAATAAAAAATATTTTGAAGAAGCCAAAGCGATAACAAATAAATTTGTTGGATACAACGAAAATATATTTGAATTTAATCATAAGAAAATCATTAAAAACATAACGAGTGATGATAACTTGTTAATTATTGGAAATCCCCCTTGGGTGACGAATTCTCAATTGATGTTAAATGAACTAGAGAATTTACCAAAGAAAAATAATTTTAAAAAATTAAAAGGATTGGCATCAATTACAGGGGCAAGTAATTTTGATATTTGCGAATATATTATACTTGACTTATTAAATCAATATAAAGATATAAATGCAAATATAGCAATGTTATGTAAGACATCGGTTGTTACTAATATTATTAAAGAAATTCATAAATATGATTTTAAAATTTCAAATATAAAAATGTATTTATTAGATGCCAAAAAAGTATTTGGCGTAAATTGTGAAGCTTGTTTATTTTTTGCTAAACTTGATAAAATAGGTGAAAAAACAGTTAATGTGTACAATATAGAAAAGCCGAATCATTTAATATATAAATTTGGTTGGAAACAAAATAAGTTTTATTCAAACTTTAATATGGTTGATAGTAATATGGACGGTAAATTTCCCATTGAGTGGAGACAAGGGATCAAACATGATTGTTCTAAAATAATGGAACTAAAACGAATGGATCACAAATATTTTAATGGTTTAAAAGAAGTAGTAGAAGTGGAATCAAATTTAGTGTATCCCTTATTAAAAAGTAGTGATTTAAAAGAAAATTATATCAGTCAAAGCGATAAATTTGTAATTGTTACACAAAGTAAAGTGAAACAGGATACAAAGTACATTGCGAAGGATAGCCCTAAATTATGGAATTATTTAAACAAAAATAGAAAAATTCTGGATGCAAGGAAATCATCTATATATAATAATGCTCCTGCTTTTTCAATATTTGGAATTGGAGATTATTCTTTTTATAAATATAAAGTAGCAGTATCAGGCTTTTATAAAAAACCTAATTTTGTAGTATTATCTTCCAACGAAAAATCAATTATGTTAGACGATACCTGTTATTTTATTGGGTTTGAAGAAGAAAAAAATGCTATCATAACAATGACTTTATTAAATTCTCCACAAGTTCAAGACTTTTTGTATTCTATAGCGTTTTTAGATAAGAAAAGACCATATACAAAAGAAGTTTTGATGAGGATAAATTTATCGAAAATTATTACAAATACTGATTTTAATAGTTTTAAAGATATGGTAGATCAATATCATATAGGAAAAATTATAACAGAAGATGATTATAGAAAATATAAAAATACTTATATAAATCAAGAACAATTAAGTTTTATCTAATACTATTAATAAACTTAAGAATATTTTACAAATTAAAGGAGGATATAATGTTAGAAAACTTAACCAATAAAATTGATCAAGCAATTGCATTCATAAACAAAATAGGAGAATGGCTATATCGTTACCGATACTATATAGCAATTGTGCTATTTCTTTTATGTGTTGTATTAGAAATTAGTGGTTCATCCATTGGTTGTTGGAACAACTTTGTTGGCTCTAATGTTACAGATGAGGGTGTTGTATTGGGAAAATCAAGAGGCATTAGAAGTGATGAATGGGCAGTTTTAACACCTATGACACTTTCCCAGTTTTTTGATGGATTCCACTATTTTAGTGATGTTTTACGAGGAGATCAGACAGATGTATTTATGGTGTATGGATTACCTATTTTAAATATTATGCAAATCTTTAGACCATTTCAATTAGGATTTTTATTGTTAGGAATGGCAAAAGGACTTTCTTTCTTTTGGTGTGGAAGATTCATAGCCTTATTTATGGTTACTTTTGAATTTAGTATGTTGTTTACCAAGAAAAATAAGTTACTTTCTCTTATTGGTGCTTTTATGATTACCTTAGCACCTATTGTACAGTGGTGGTTTGCCGTTAACGGAATTGTAGAAATATTTGTATTTGGAGAATTAGCGATTTTACTATTACACAAATATATGAATACAGACAGTTTGAAGAAGAGATGTTTGTATTTATTAGGATTGGTGATCTGTGCAGGTGGATATATTATGGTATTATATCCTGCTTGGCAAATTCCGATGGCTTATGTCTTTTTAGCATTGGCTATTTGGGTAATGGTAGAAAATAGAAAGAATTGCAAAATTAATTACAAAGATATTATTTCAATCATAGTGGCAATTCTTGTTTTTGCTGGTTGTATGGGATATATTTTCTCCCAATCGATGGAGACGATAAAAACGGTTATGAATACAGTATATCCAGGATCTAGGGCAGTGACAGGAGGGGAGATGCTTAAAAAGTATGTGAGTTATCTTATGAATCCATTTTTAGCTTTTAAAGAAAGTGGAATAGAAGCCAATACTTGTGAAGCTGCTGTCATGTTTACACTATTTCCCATCGGTATTTTATTGGCAGGCTATCAGTTAATAAAAGAAAAGAAAAAAGATGTTTTTCTGATTTGCTTATTGGTGGCTTATGTATTTTTATCATTATATTGTGTATTTGGTTTTCCAGAGGTGGTTGCCAAATTGACTTTGCTTAGTAAATCACAATCGAAAAGAGCCATGCTAGCAGTAGGATTTATTGAGGTTCTTCTTTTGTTAAGAAGTTTAGCTATGATAAAGAAACCAGTTATCAGCCGAAAAAGTGCATTTATGATAGCAACAATCATTACTTTAATAGTAGTCGATTTATGTGAGAGATGGAATGCTCGGATATGTTAATTTTATGATGTGTATCTGTATGGGAATTATGTGCTTATACTTATGCTATTTTGCCTTATGCTATCAAGCAAAATATGCCAAATATTTATTAGCTGGTGGTATGATATTTGTTATGATTATGGCAGGTGCTACTGTCAATCCAGTTAGAAGAGGAATTGGTGTCATTTATGATAGTAATATTATAAAAAAAGTACAAGAGATTAATGCGAAAGAAGAAGGAAAATGGATTACAGAAGAGTTAGGCTTTCCGATTGCTAATTATTTGTTAATGGCAGGGGTACCAGTCATCAATTGTACCAATACGTATCCTAATATGGAAAGATGGCAAGAAATTGATCAAGAAAATAAATACGAAGATGTGTACAATCGATATGCTCATATTGGCATTAAAATTAGAAAAGATCAAAGCGAATATGAAGAAAAGTTTAAACTTACCAATGCAGATGCATTTGATGTATATATTATGCCAGAAGAATTAGAAAAATTAGATGTGAAATACATTTTTACAGTTAATGAATTAGAAAAATTTAATACTGATCAAATCATATTTGAAAATATATATGAGTATAATCAATATAATATATATCAAATCAATCATTAACAAAGAATGGAGAAACCAATGGAAAGAGAAATATTAGTTAATAAAGTTAAAACGATTCTATTAAAATTAATTTTTCCAATAGAATTTATAGTATCATTATGTATGACATATAGCGTATTTAGATTTGTAGTTTTAAAAAATTATGTAGGTATAACATCTGTAAAACACATTATTTATATAGCAATAGCAGGAATCCTGTTGCTATTACTAATGATTTATAATTATGGAAAAAATAAAGAAAAAATAGAAAAAATCGTAATTAGTTTTTTAATCCCAATTGGTATGTTATATACTATATTTATGCTTCCATCCCAAATTCCAGATGAATTGGGACATTTGTGGAGAACTTATGAAATATCAGAAGGGAAATTTATTAGTAGTAAAGAAGCAACCACAGTGCCAGCTGATTTAGTATATCATGTGAAAAGCTACGTCAATAACTATCAAGAATTTAATACAGTACTTTCTGATACAACTGATTATCATGACAAAGTAGAAGTGAATAATACTTTTAAAACTTATCCATTTTTTCTTTATATCTTTGGAGCGATTGGATTTTTGATAGCTAGAATATTACATCTCAATATTTTATTGGGATGCTATTTGGCATGTTTAATGAATTTTATTGTATTATTGCTAACGGTTTATTATGCGATTAAAATCATACCATTTGGCAAATGGACAATTACGAGTATTGTTTTTATGCCAATGTTTTTACATCAAGCTACTTCAACATCAGCAGATAGTATCATGAATATTTTAAGCTTATTATTTATTTCTTTTGTAGTAGCTTTGCTATTTAAAGAAGAAAAAATGACGAAAAAAGAGGAAGTAGGTTTCTTTGTTTTGAGTGTTTTGTTGGCACTTTCAAAATATGTGTATTTACCAATTATATTCCTAGGTATTCTTTTGGTATTTTCCAAAAATGTTGATAAAAAGAGAACCATGGTTATGCTTTCTATAACATTTGGTATTTCTATTTTATTAGTGATAGCTTATTTTGTTTTTAGTGGTATTTATGAAAGTCCTCATAAAGAGTATTTAGAGCAAAATCATGTTAATATGTCAGGTCAAGTTAAAGAAGTGGTAAGCCATCCTATTAAATTTATGGGAACGATTGGGAATACTTTGTATCTAAAAGGGGAAGAATGGATTGGGATGATGATAGGAACACATTTAGGTTGGTTAGAAATCCATGTACCTTCTCTTACGATTATTACTTATATAATAGTTATTTTGGCTTCTTGTTTTATCGAAAAAAATAAAGTGGCATTTTCTCTAGGACAGAAAGTTTTTGCTATGTTAATAAGTATAGGAACGATTTTATTAGTAATAACAGGATTATATTTGCATTGGACAGGGGTTGGTGCTAATGTAGTAGAAGGGGTACAAGGTAGATATTTTATACCAGTTGCATTTTTACTGGTATTGATTTTGAGTAGAAAAGAAAATTATATCAAGGTTAAAAATATACAATTGATATTGCCAATTATATTATGCTTGTTGAATTTATCTGCTTTAAATTCGATTTATGAGTTTTTTAAATAGGGTGCCATAGAGTAAGGTTGAAAAAGAATTGCCATTTGGCGTTGTTAAACTTCGATTGAAATCAAATCAACGTACAAAAGTACGCCTCATTGATTTCAACCTTGTTTGCCTAGCCAAATAACAATTCTTTTCCAACCTCGGTTTGTGCCTTGGGAAGGAATGAGATTAAAGATGAAAATTAATCGAAATGTTGTAATTTGTATCATAGCTGCTTTCTTTACTGTGTTAGCATTTTCGACGGCAACGCAACCAATTACGCATGAAGAGGCATTAGAGGTTATCCAGACGGGGAGCTCTTTTACCATTTTTATTGTTAAATTAGGACTAAATTATGAAAATGCTTATGGTGCCAACAATGCTATTATCTTTATTTTACTTGCTTATTTTTACTATCACATAGGCAAAAAGGAGGATAAGAAGGACAAAAGGCTTCCAAAAGTCACTCTTATGGGTGGACTCATTTTTGCGGTTTTTATGGTGTTTGGAAATAGTTTTATTCATATGAATAATTGGGATTTGATTTTTAAAAGCAATTTTCAAATGTTCATTTCTTGCATCAATTATATTGGTTATGTGTTTTTATTTAAGTATTTATTTACTTTTTTAATAACTACGATAAAAGAAAAGTTAAAGAAAGAAAATAAGCAAGAAGAAACGAGTAGAATGAATAAAAGTAAAGTTTGGAATCGAGTTAAAGAGGTGGAGAAAGCACATCCTATATTGTTCTATATGATTTGTTTTTTGATTTGTTGGTTACCCTATATTATTATTTTTTATCCAGGAACTATGAATCGAGACTCTTTGTTAGAAATAGAGCAATATGTAGGAGCTGTGGAATGGACAACTCATCATCCGATTTTTCCAACCATTATTTTTGGTGGTTTTATGAAAATAGGTGCATTTTGGTTATCTAATGATAATTTAGGGGTGTTCTTAAATAATATTTCCCAAGTATTGTTGGGGGCTTTTCTATTGAGTTATGGCATGAAGTATATTTACCAATTAACGAAAAATAAGAAGATAAAATATGGGATATTCCTATTTTTTGCATTTTTTCCTACTTGGCCAATTCATTTTTATACAGAGGTAAAAGATATTTATTTTTCTATGTCTATCCTTTTATATGTGATATTTAGTATGAAATTTATAGTGGCGAATGGTCAATTAAGCAAAAAAGAATGGATTATTTATGTGCTTTCTATGATTTTTGTGTATTTGTTTAGAAATAATGGTGTTTATATTTTATTACTTTCACTTCCTTTTTTTGTTGTCATTGTCAAGAAAAAGGAAAAGATAAAAGTAATGGCTAGTACTTTGTTAGTGGTTGTTTTTTGTTTTGGTTTTACACAATTTTATATGAAGGCTAATCATATTGTGAATGGAAGTGTTAGAGAAACTCTTTCTATTCCCTTGCAACAAACTTCAAGATATATTATGGAATATGAATTAACACAAGAGGAAGAGGAGATTATTAGTAAATTAGTAGATATTGAGGATATTAAGAAAAATTATTTTGCGGAAACGGTTGATTTTGTAAAGGCACAATATAAGTCATCTGCTACGAAAGACGATTTAAAGGCGTATTTTAGGGTGTGGTTTAAAATGTTTTTTAAACATCCAAATGCTTATTTAAAAGCAACGATCAATTCTACGTATGGATATTTTTATCCAGATCGAAAAGAATATAAAGATGGTGTTGCTTTCTATCTGATTGATGCACCACCACATCGTAATGTAAGTCATTTCGATATTCATCTTTTGGAGAGTACAGAGGTTTATAGAAATATGATAGAACGTGCTACTTACACATTAAGAAGTATGCCTCTTATAGGCCTTTTGTTTAGCTGTGGCTTATATACTTGGATTTTAATAATTGTTACTTTGGTATTGTGGTATTTTAAAAGAAAAAGAGAAATGGCTATTTTGGTTCCTTTATATGTGATTTTACTAGTGTGTGTGGCTTCTCCAGTGAATGCTTTTGTTAGGTATATGCTACCTGTTATGATGACATTACCTTTTGTGATTGGTTGGACAGCTTATACGATAAAAAGGGGAAAAAGTAAATAGTTGTTACCATTCATAGCTTTATGATTGAATTTAAATTTATAATTATCTAGCAGTAAATTATTCTGGAGATATGTCTAAATAACTTAACTAAAATGCAAGAGATGCTATAATTAGACTAGATATTGTATGTATAAAGTTTATACTATAAAAATATATAAGGGGGAGTTTTATGAATAGGAAAAGAATTATACAAGTAATTATAATTGTAATGTGCCTAATTTTAGCATTTTTTCTAATTAATTTAGGAAGAAAGGTATATATTATTACTGCTTTTGTTAATAAAACGAAAGAATATAATAATATAACAAATTTTTACAAGAAATTAGCAATTGATGAGAAATATTCTACTGAGATTTGGAGAAATGGAAATATAGCTTTTTATCAGATGACATCTAATGATGGAACAAAAGGAATTTATGTTTGTGATGAATATAGTTGGATTATTCTCGATACGAAAGATGAAAATGGTAATGTTATAAAAACAGCAACTAAAACGCCTAGGGAAGAGACAGTTTTACAACCATTAGTAGCTAGTCCTTTCTATGCTGAAAATTTATGGGAAATCATTCGTTTTGCTAATTTTTATAAAATAACAACTGAAAAATTAGGGGAAACGGATTGTTATAAGTTTTATATATCAGATAGAGAACAATTCTTTATCAATAAAGACAACTTTTTATTAGTGAGAGAAATTACTGATCTTACTGATACAGGAATAATTGAGTATAAGATAAATGAAATCTCAGAAGAGGAGTTAAAAGAACCTAATTTGGAAGGTTTTACAATATTATCAAAATAATGATAAATAAAATTTAAGGTAAAGAAAATTATTAAAAAGTAGAGACATTCCCATTGGGAATGTCTCTAATAGCTAAATAATGCACGTTAATATATGTATAATATTAGTTAAGCTGAACAGTAACACCTTTATTACAAAAAAATATAGAAACTCACCAAAAAATGTTGCTATTTCGACAAGTTAATAATATAATAGAACCATAGTAAAAAAGAAAAAGAAGGGAAAGAAGAAAAGATGAAAACAGCTGTATTAATACCATGTTATAATGAAGAATTAACCATAGAAAAAGTAATCAAAGATTTCAAACGAGAATTACCAGAAGCAGATATTTATGTCTATGACAATAATTCAAAAGATAAAACAGCACAAATTGCAGAAGAGAATGGTGCAATTGTAAGACATGAATATAGACAAGGAAAAGGAAATGTGGTAAGGAGCATGTTCCGAGACATTGATGCTGATATTTATGTTATGGCAGATGGCGATGATACGTATCCAGCTGAAGAAGTTCATAAGTTAATTGAACCAGTGGTAAAGGGAGAAGCTGATATGGCCATAGGGGATAGGCTAACCAATGGAACTTATCAAAAAGAAAATAAAAGACATTTTCATGAGTTTGGAAATAATTTAGTAAAAAAAGCCATTAATGTAGCTTTTAAAACAAATTTAAAAGATATTATGACAGGTTATCGCGTATTTAATAAGATATTTGTTAAAAATATGCCTGTTTTAAGTCCTAAATTTGAGATTGAAACAGAAATGTCATTACATGCTTTGGATAAAAAGTTTATTATAAAAGAAATTCCAATTGTTTATCGTGATCGACCAGAAGGTAGTGAATCTAAGTTAAATACGGTTAGTGATGGTATGAAAGTAATTAAAACGATTGTGAAAATGTTTAAAGATTTTAAACCACGTCAATTTTTTTGGGCTTTTTCATTGTTGTTTGTATTACTAGGTTTAATTGTTGGACTACCTGTTGTAGCAGAGTTTATCAAAACAGGATATATTACGAAAATGCCTTCTGCGATATTAGCGACTGGCATTATGATTTTTGCTATTATCATAGCTCAGTGTGGAGTGATTTTAGATACGGTTGTTAAACAACATAGAGAAAAATATGAGTTAGAATTATTAAGATATGCACAAATAGAAGATTTGAAAAAAATGTAAGTATTACCAAAATTTATGAATTGATTAAGTAGTTAGTATTCGATATAATGATAGTGGAAAAATACAGATAATGGGGGTAGAAATATGAGAAGAAAGATAATAGTCATTATGCTAGTTTTTGTGATGATATTTCCAATTTGTTTTACAACAATTAATTTAGCATATGGAGCAACTAGTACCAATGAAAAAGATAAAGTAGTAAGTAATAAAATAACAAATCAAAAAGAAACAGAAAAAACAACAAACACGAATAACACAAGTAAGAACAATCAGACAAATAAAGGGGAAACAGGCAAGAACGATCAGGTAGATTCAACGAATCATAAAACAGATAAAAATAATACCAATGCAACAAGTCAGACGAATCCAACAAACAATGGTACGAAAACAGAGGTTGATAGTAGTAAACCAGTAACAACAGAAAAAGTACCAGATGACAAAAAGAAGGAGACGGAAACAGAGGAGAGCAAATCAAAACAAATCAAACAAAAGGAAGCTTTAGAAAAGCAAGAAGAGGAAGCAACAGAGGCAGAAAACGATGGTATTATGAGTTATGCTCTTACCAATGAAACGTCAGCCAGATTAGAAAATGGAACTTATAGAATACAAAGTAAGTTAAATCAAAAAATGGTATTTCAAGTGGAGGGAAAATCTACACACAATGGTAAAAAAGTAAAATTAGCGAATCAATTATCTGTTAGCACGAGCCAAAATGTAATTGTAAAATATCTTAACAATGGCTATTATTCTTTGACATTTGAAAATTCAAAAAAAGTGTTAGATGTTCCAGGAGCTAGTAAAAAACTAGGAACTGCTATCCAACAATATAAAAGTAATAATTCACTAGCTCAACAGTGGATTTTAAAGGCAGATGGAAATGGATATTATTCTATTATTTCTAGGTGTAATGGATTATATGTAGATGTTCCTGCTGGGAAAGCTGTAAAAGGAGCTAATCTTCAATTATATAAAGGAAATAATACAGATGCTCAAAAGTTTAAATTTGAAAAGGTAGAGCCTGTTAAATCAGAGAAAACAATAGAGGAAGGATTGTATTATATTTCTTCTGCTTTATCTTATCATAAAGTTTTAACCATAGACAAAGGAAAGACAAATAATGCAGCTAATTTACAATTAGGAGATAAAGGAAAACAATATCAAAAATTTCAAGTATCTTATGATAAGAATTTAAAAGCTTATACCATTCAAGCTTTTCATTCTGATAAAGTATTGGATGTAGCAGGTGCTGGTCAAACAAATGGAACCAATGTACAACAATATAAAGGAAATAAATCAGCTGCCCAACAATGGATTATACAAAAGACAGACGATGGTTTTTATTATATAATTTCAAAATGTAATTATTTATTTTTGGACTTAAATGGTGCTTCTACGAAAACAGGAACTAATTTGCAAGTATATGAACCAAATGGAACTAAGGCACAAAAGTTTAAGTTTCAGAAAATAAGTAAAGATACATGTGATAAGGTATTAAATGATGGCGTTTATAAAATATCTTCTGCTTTACAGGGTAACAAGGTATTCGATATTGCGGGAGGTTCTTCTAGTAATGGTGCAAATCTTCAATTATGGAATTCTGAGAATGTACAACAACAGAAATTTCAAATTACCTATAATAGTAATGAAAAATATTATGAAATAAAAGCGATTCATTCTAACAAAGCACTTGATGTAGTTGGAAATGGCAAAACAGATGGTACCAATGTATGGCAACATGCAAGTAATCATTCCAATGCTCAAAAATGGGTGCTAAAGGATGCAGGAAATGGCTATTTTTACATAGTAGCAGTCTATTCAGGATTATACTTAGATGTGGCAGGAGCAAGTACTGCAAATGGAACCAATGTACAATTGTATACAGGAAACGGCACAAAGGCACAAAAATTTAAATTTGTAAAAACAACAACGATAGATAGTAATAACTATCAAATAGTGATCGGGAAAAGTGCTAATAAGGTACTAGATATTTCTGGTGGCTCTTATGAGGAGAATGCTAATTTACAAATTTGGGATAGAGAAAATGTTAATCAACAAATATTCCAAGTAAAGGCAATTAATCATACGGATTATAAAATCATAGCAAAACATTCTAAAAAAGTATTGACAGTAACAAGTGACAATAATGTAGTACAAGCTACAGATAATAATACCAATAATCAAAAATGGATTTTTGAAAGTATAGGAAATGGTTATTATAAAATAAAATCAAAATCAACAGGACGTTATTTGGATATTTATGGAAATGGTACAGCAAATGGAACGAATGTACAAGTTTATAAAGCCAATAATTCCACAGGACAAATGTTTAAACTTTATCAAGTATTTGAGAAAAGTGGCATTGATGTCAGTTATTTTCAAAATTTAATTAACTGGAACGAAGTAAGTAAGACAGGTTATTCAGATTTTGCTATGATAAGAGCTGGATTTAGAGGATATGGAGCAACGGGAACACTAAATACAGATCCACAATTTATTAATAATATTAGAGGTGCCAAAGCAAATGGAATTCCAGTTGGCTTGTATTTCTTTACACAAGCAGTGAATACAAAAGAAGCGGTACAAGAAGCAAATTATGTATTGAACTTAGTACAATTAGCTAAAACATATGGTGTTAATATTACTTATCCAATTGCCATTGACACTGAAACAGCCAATGGCGGTGCTGGAAGAGCAGATCGATTAGATGTGGCAACAAGAACAGCCGTATGTAAAGCCTTTTGTGATACGATAAGAAAGGCAGGTTATACACCAGCTATTTACGCTAGTAGAGATTGGTTCTATAACAATTTAGATATGAATCAATTAAAGGGTTATGATATTTGGGTAGCGCATTATACAGGAAGTACTTCTCATAAAACAGATTATAAATATAATTATGATATGTGGCAATATACAAGTTCAGGAAAAGTGAATGGAATTGTAGGAAATGTAGATTTAAATGTTTCTTATAAAAATTATTAAATTAGGACAAACACAGGGGATAATGGATGGAGGATAAAAATGAAGATGAACAAGAAAATTAGTATGATAATGATAGCTGTTGCATTGATTTATCTGGCATTGCCAGTAGCCAATGCGAGTTATAATGAGGTAAATACCAATAAAACTACAACCAAATCTTCTAATAATCAAAATAATATAACTGGGAATCAGACCAATCAAAAAAAAGAAAATGAAACGTCAAGTGCTAGTAGTAAAGAAAATACTACTAGCACAAAACAAAAAGAAACAACAGATACTAATACCAAAAGTAAGACAATAGATAATAACACTAAAAATAAAGTTCAGCAAAATGACGATACTGGCATTATGCCAATGTCAATGCAAGATGAAGGGATTATGCCATTGGCAACAGGAGGTAAACAAGCAATAGCCAATGGAACGTATACCATTAAATCATTATTAAATACGAATAAGGTTTTGGATATAGCGGGAGGTTCCAAAAATAATGGTGCTAATGTGCAAATCTATAAGCAAAATACGACCAATGCACAAAAATTTAATGTAACCTATTTAGGAAATGGCTATTATACGATTCAATCAGTACATACCAAAAAAGTATTAGATGTAGCAGGGGCAGGAAAGACAAATGGAACCAATGTACAACAATATACAAGTAATCATTCAGATGCACAACAATGGGTGATACGAAAAAATAAAAATGGTTACTATTCGATTCAATCTAAATGTAATGGCCTATATTTAGATGTAGCAGGAGCTTCAACGAAAGATGGTACCAATGTACAAATGTTTAAAGGTAATGGGACAAAATCACAGTTATTTGTTTTTGAAAAGACGGAAGAAATAAAACAAACTATAAAAAATGGGACGTATACGATTAAATCAGCTTTGAATACCAATAAAGTATTAGATATCGCAAGCGGTTCTGTAAATAATGGTGCTAATCTACAAATTTACAAGGCAAATAATACCAATGCCCAAAAATTCAATATAACTTATTTAGGAGATGGCTATTATACGATTCAATCTGTGCATGCTAAGAAATCTTTCGATGTGGCAGGGGCTGGAACGGCAAATGGAACCAATGTACAACAATATCAATATAATGGTTCTAATGCTCAAAAATGGATTATTAAAGAAGTAAAAAAAGGTTATTATTCGATTATTTCTAAATGTAATGGTTTGTATTTAGATGTCGCAGGCGGTAGAGCGACTGATGGAAAGAATATACAAATGTATAAAGGGAATGGAACGAATTCTCAATTGTTTGTATTTGAAGCAACAGAAGAGTTGAAACAAACAATAAAAGATGGTATGTATAAAATTAAGCCTGTCAAGAATACGAAAAAGGTATTGGATGTTTCAGGAGGTTCTGTTAAGAATAATGTGAATGTAGCTTTATGGTCAGATACCAATAAAAATCATCAAAAATTTCATGTTACTTATTTAGGTGGTGGATATTATTCTATCCGAATGGTACATTCCAAATCATCTTTAGATGTAGCAGGAGCTGGAACTACAAATGGAACGAATGTGCAACAATACCAATACAATGGTTCTAATGCTCAGAAATGGGCAATTAAAGATTGGGGAAATGGTAAGTATTCGATTATGTCTAAATGTAATGGCTTGTATTTGGACATTAATGGTGGTTCAACAGCAGATGGGACGAATGTACAGATGTATAAAGGAAATGGCAGTGATGCTCAGAAATTTATTTTTGAGGCAACCACAGCACAATCTATTGAGAATGGTATGTACGAAATTCAAACAGCTCTAAGTTCTAACAAACTGTTAGATGTGTCTGGTGGAAGTACAGCCAATTCTGCTAATATACAAATTTGGGGAAGGTCAGAAGTAAATCAACAGAAGTTTAATGTGACACATGTAGGAAATAATTATTATACCATACAAGCAGTACATTCTAAAAAATCATTAGATGTAGCAGGGGCAGGAAAAACAAATGGAACCAATATACAACAATATGCAAGCAATAATTCGGATGCTCAAAAATGGTTGATAAAAGATTTAGGGGATGGTTATTATTCCATTATCTCGAAATGCAATGGTTTGTATTTAGATGTAGCAGGTGCCTCAACGAAAGATGGAACCAATGTACAGATGTATAAAGGGAATAATACAGCTTCACAAAAATTTAGGTTTGTGAAAACTACAGCAGTGGGAACTTCTAATTTTTCAACTTTAAATGAGTCCAAGTATCCCGGTTATAAGGCATTATTGCAAAAAGTACAAAATCAACATCCTAATTGGATTATAACGGTAAAATATACAGGTCTGGATTGGAATACTGCTGTTAATCAAGAAGACCAATTAATAGGTGGAAGCCCAAAAAGTTTAACACAGTATGGTAACCAATGGAAAAATGGTAATACACAATATGGAACAGGTTGGTACCGAGCTTCTAAAGCTGCGATTGCTTATATGATGGATCCAAGGAATAGTTTAGATGAAGGTTATATTTTCCAATTTCAGGATTTGACGTCAACGATGGGAACGCGTTCTGAACTTTCAAAAATGATAGCAGGTTCTTTTTTGACCAAATACACTACTTCTAGTACAGATAGTATTATTAATACTATATTGTCTAGTTCAAAAACTTATGGCGTTAGCCCTTATCACATTGTATCAAGGATATTGCAAGAACAAGGAACAAGAGGAAGTACTTTAAATGGTTATATGTATAATGGTAGAAAGGTGTATAATTTGTTTAACATAGGAGCGACGGGGAATTCGGATGCAGAGATTATAAGAAATGGAGCTGCTAAGGCTTATCAGGAAAAATGGTTTAGTCCTGAATTATGTATAAATGGAAGTGTTAAATTTTTAAATAATGAGTATTTTAAGAAAGGACAAACTACTTTGTATTTCCAAAAGTATAATGTGGTAGATAAAAATAATTTATATAATCATCAGTATATGCAAAATATTAGAGCTGCTAATGATGAAGGAAAAAGGATTTCAGATGATTATAAAAGGAATGGCTTATTAAATTTGCGTTTTGAGTTCGTGATTCCTGTTTATGAGAATATGCCATCAAAGGCTTGTTCATGTCCAGTTAGATAAAAAACTAAAAAAGTACAAGAAACTCTTGTACTTTTTTGTGTTAAATGATATGATAGACATGTAAAAAATCGAAAGGAAGTGCAAGAATGAAAATATTAATAACAGGGGCAAATGGAATGCTTGCTAAGTCAGTTAGAAAAAGGCTAGAAAAGGGAAATGAATTGATTTGTACAGATGTAGCAGATTTAGATATTACCAATCAAGAAGCAGTTTTAAAATTTGTTGCAGATTGCAAACCAGAATATATTATTAATTGTGCAGCATATACAGCAGTGGATCAAGCAGAGACAGCAGGGAAAATTGTAGAAAAAATCAATGCCGATGGACCAGGAAACTTAGCAAAGGCTGCCAAAGAAAATAATAGTATATTAGTTCATATTAGTACAGATTATGTGTTTGGCGGAGATTTAGAGGTAGAAAAAGATTACAAAGAAGAAGATAGCAAAGCTCCTGTGACAGTTTATGGTGTTACCAAATTACAGGGAGAAGAACAAATTCAAGCTAATACAGACCAATATTATATTTTTAGAACAGCGTGGCTATATGGTAATGGTAATAACTTTGTTAGAACTATGCTAAAATTGGGAGAGACAAAAGATGAGATTAGTGTGGTAGCGGATCAACATGGTTCACCTACTTATGCAGAGGATTTAGCTAATATGATTGCGGAAGCAATGGAGAAAAAGATACCTTATGGTGTTTATCATACAACCAATCAAGGTTATACTACTTGGTATGAGTTTACAAAGGCGATTTTTGAACAGGCAGGAATTCATTGTAAGGTGAATCCAGTTACAACAGAGGAATATATTGAAATGATGAAAATTACGCAGGCTAAGAGACCTAAGAATTCACAATTGTCAAAGGAAAAGCTATTGGCTCAAGGGATTACAGTGCCTGAATGGAGAGATGCTTTGAGAAGATATTTAAAGAAGGAGATTTGAAAAATAATCGCTATTTGGCGTTGTTACACTTCATTTGAAATCTAATCAACGTACACTCGTACGCCTCATAGATTTCAAACTCGTGTGCCTAGCCAAATAACAATTCTTTTTCAAATCGACTGATAGAAAGGAAGAAGGTAAATGAAAAATAGAAAAGGAATTATTTTAGCAGGGGGAAGTGGAACTAGATTGTATCCCTTAACTCATGCAATTTCAAAACAAATTATGCCAGTTTATGATAAGCCGATGATTTATTATCCAATCTCTGTTTTAATGGAGGCAGGAATACAAGAAATTTTAATTATATCAACACCAAGAGATATTGTCACTTTTCAAGAATTATTAGGAGATGGCTCAAAATGGGGTATGCATTTTGCTTATAAAGTACAAGAAAAGCCAAATGGACTAGCCGAAGCTTTTATTATCGGAGAGGAATTTATAGGAGAAGATAATGTGGCTATGATTTTGGGAGATAACATGTTCTATGGTTCTCATTTAGCCGAGATGTTGAGAAATGCAAATGAGAGAGAAAATGAATCTACCATTTTTGGCTATCAAGTAAAAGATCCAAGAGCCTATGGAGTGGTTGAAATAGATGAGAATGGGAAAGCTATATCCATTGAAGAGAAACCTGAGAATCCTAAATCAAATTATGCTGTACCTGGGTTATATTTTTATACCAATGATGTAGTAGAAATTGCTAAAAATATTCAGCCTTCTGCTAGAGGAGAATTGGAGATTACTTCTATTAATGAAGTATATATGAAAAAAAATCAATTATATGTAGAAACTTTTGGAAGGGGCATGACTTGGTTTGATACAGGAACACATGATGCTTTATTGGAGACAGCAAGTTTTGTTCAAACGATTGAAAAAAGACAAGGAATGCAAGTTTGTTGTCCAGAAGAGATTGCTTATCAAAAAGGTTGGATTACAGCAGAACAATTGTCAAGTTTGGCAGATAAATATATGAAAACAGCCTATGGTAGATATTTAAAAGATTTAGCTGAAAGTAGTAGGGTTGAAAAATAATTACAATTTTGACTGTGTTAAAATTTAATTCTTTTTCAACTAGAATTGTGGATTAAGGAAGGAATGAGATTACAAATGAAAGAAAAAGTAAAAAAAGTCTATCAATCTGACTTATTCCCAATGTTTCTATTTTTAGCCTTAATGCTATGTATTGAAATGTTTATGACCAAAGAAGGAGACGATATCTTCTTTTCTAGTGCATGTAATAATAAAGGACTGATTAATTATTTATTAGAACGATACCATACTTGGACATCGAGAATTGTAATAGAAGCTATTTTAGTTACATTTTCTAATTTTTTGCCAATGGTAATATGGAAAATAGCGAATTTAGGAATGTATGCTTTATTGATTTATTCCATGCAAAAATTATTTGTGAGTCAAAATAAAAAGATGGGAAATGCAATTATATGCATATTTGTCTTACTATTACCATTTAGCATATTTCATGAAGCTGGTTGGATAGCAACTTTTAATAATTATTTATGGGTAGTAGCATTAGGAATGTATTCTTTTATAGGTATTCAAAATATGATGAAGGATAAAAAAACACCAATTTGGCAAGCGATAACATTTATATTAGCTATTATATATGCTGCTAATCAAGAACAGATGGCTGGTATTTTATTCCTAATTTATACTCCAATGATTCTATATATGCTAAAAATTAAAAAAGTGAAACCATTGTTATTTATTATGTATGCCATCATAATAGTAAATTTGGTTTTTATTCTTACATGCCCTGGTAATACAGCCAGAACAATAGAAGAAGCTAGTAGATATTATCAAAATTTTGAGGAAGTTTCCTTAATAACAAAGTTGGAGCAAGGACTAACTTCCATGATGTATTATGTTATGGAACGATGGAGAATTTTATTTGTTGTACTATTGGTACTAATAGCATATGCCATGGTTAAGCAAAATAATGATATAAGATTAAAAATATTAGGGATTGCACCAATTGCTATTTATGCGTTTTATCATGAATACATATCATTGATAATAGGGTTTAGAAAGATGCAAGTACTGGAAACTATGAAAATTTATACGATATTTAAAATAGTAGTATATGCGATGATTTTAATTACAATAACCATTTGTTTATATCAAATTTTTAAGAAAGAAAAAAATAGATTAAAAAGATTTATGCCAGCCTATTTATTTTGTGTAGGAGTGATCAGTAGATACATTATGGCATTTTCACCAACTATATATGCATCAGAAGAACGAACCTGCTTGTTTTGGTATATTTCTGTTAGTATTATTAATTTACTAGTGATACAAAAGATGTTTACCAAAGAGCAAATAGAAGAAAGGAAGGAAGAATAATGGGAAAATTTAAAAAGATAGAAACTTCTATTGATGGCGTATGCATTATAGAACCAAGTGTTTTTGGAGACAGCCGAGGTTATTTCATGGAAACTTATAGTAAAGCAGAATTTGAAGAGATTGGTTTATATTATGATTTTGTACAAGATAATCAATCGAAATCAAGTAAAGGTGTTTTAAGAGGATTACATTTTCAAAAAGAAAATACACAAGCTAAGTTGGTAAGAGTGATTAAAGGTGAAGTATTTGATGTAGCGGTAGATTTAAGACCAGGAAGTAAAACCTATGGCAAATGGGAAGGTGTAATTCTTTCTGAAGAAAATAAGAAGATGTTTATGATCCCAAAGGGGTTTGCACATGGTTTTCTAGTTTTGTCAGAGGAGGCAGAGTTTACTTATAAATGTGATGATATTTATAATCATGAGGCAGAAGGTGGCTTGGCTTGGAATGATCCAGAGGTAGGAATTGAGTGGCCTTTAGGAGATATGAAGGAATCGGATTTGTTGACTTCGGAAAAGGATGGAAAGTGGCCTTCTTTACAAGAGTTAAAAGAAATGAGGTTATTTGAATTTCTAAAATAATCGTCATCTTGCGTCGTTAAAATATATGACGAGAAAACCATAAGAAATTGGAAGGTGAGTTTTGAATGATAGACCTACTAAAAGCGAAAACGGCATTTAAAGAATACATTTCAAATTATGATATCCATGAACCCAAAATACATATCAAGATAATTCATATGTACCATGTAGCTGAAAATGCTAGAAAAATTGCGAAATCACTTAACTTATCTGAAGAAGAACAAGATTTAGCTGAATTAATTGGCTTATTGCATGACATTGGAAGATTTGAGCAAGTTCGACTATATCATACATATTCTGATAAAGTCAGTATAGATCATGGACAAAAAGGGGTAGAAGTATTATTTGCAAATCAATTAATTAGAGATTTTATACAAGACAATACGTATGATGCTATTATTTATAAAGCGATTCATAACCATAATAAATTTGAAATAGAGAAGGGATTGTCTGAACAAGAATTGCTGTATTGTCAAATTGTACGAGATGCTGATAATATTGATATTTATAGAGCTATATTAGCAGGTAAAAGAATAGAAGAATTTGGTCATTTAGGGTGTGAGGATATTTCCAAAGAAGTGTTAAGCCCAGAATTTTTAGAAGAGTTTAAGAAAGAACAACTTTTAAAATACGCAAATGCAAAAAGTGACATGGACATTATGGTTGCCATTATCGCACATATTTATGCTTTGAACTTTAAAGAAAGTTTAAAGATTATAAAAGAAAATGATTTTATTGTTCAATTTATTCATAGATTGAATTGTCAAGATTCATATACCAAAGAAAAGATGAATGAAATTGCTTCCATCGCAATGAATTATATCAATAAAAGAATAGAAAGAGAGGAAAATTAAATGAGTAAAAATGTATTAGTAACAGGAGCAGCAGGATTTATAGGAGCCAATTTTGCAGAATATTTTGTTAATAAACATCCAGACTACAAGGTGATTGTAGTAGATAAATTAACTTATGCAGGAAATATGGATAATTTAAAGAAGGTGCAAGACAAAATCACTTTTGTACAAGCAGATATATGCGATTTTGAGAAAATGAAGGAAATTTTTGATCAATATGATATTAATGGAGTGATTCATTTTGCAGCAGAATCACATGTTGATAATAGTATTAAAAATCCATTTGTATTTACACAAACCAATGTAATTGGAACACATACTTTATTAGAAACAGCAAAACAAAAATGGGGAGAAGGAAGTGACAATAAGTTTGTTCATATCTCTACTGATGAGGTTTATGGTTCATTAGGGGAGGAAGGATATTTTACAGAAAAATCACCAATTCAACCAAGTAGCCCTTATTCTTCTTCTAAAGCAAGTTCAGACTTAATTGCATTAGCCTATAAAGAAACTTATAAAATGAATGTTAATGTAACGAATTGCTCTAATAACTATGGCCCATATCAACACAATGAAAAATTAATACCACATATGATTAAACTAGCTTTAAAAGATGAAAAATTACCAGTTTATGGCGAAGGAATGAATATTAGAGATTGGCTATATGTAGAAGACCATTGCGAAGCAATTGATTTGGTATTCCATAAAGGAGTTTCTGGTGAAAGATATAATATTGGTGGACATAATGAAAAGAGAAATATTGAAATTGTTAAATTGATTTTACAACGTTTAGGTAAGTCAGAAGATTTGATTGAACATGTTACGGATCGTAAAGGACATGATTATCGCTATGCAATTGATCCAACCAAAATAAAGAACGAATTGGGATGGTACCCAAAAACAAAGTTTGAAGATGGTATTGTAAAGACAATTGATTGGTATTTGGAAAATCCTGATTGGTTACAATAAAATAATATTGGTTATTCACTTAAGTTGAAAATCATTATTGTCAAAATTAGAAAGGATAAAGAGGAAGAGCTAATGGAGAAAATTAAAAAAGTAATGGAAAAAGTACTAACCAAAGAAGTAATTCTATACATTGTATTTGGATTACTCACAACTGTTATTAATTTAGGTTCTTTCTTTGTTTTTCATGATCTATGGCAATGGAATGAAAATCTATCTAATTTGATCGCTATTATCTTAGCAGTACTAGTTGCTTATATCACCAATAAGGATTTAGTATTTCATTCAGAAGCAAAAACAGGAAAGGAAAAATTGCAAGAATTTTTTAAATTTATAGTAGGAAGAGCATTTACCATGATCGTGGAATTCTTAGGAGGATTTTTATTATTCCAAACACTAATTCCAGAAATGATTAGTAAAGCTTTTATTACAGTTCTTGTCATTATTTTGAATTTCTTTATTAGTAAATTTTTTGCTTTTAACAAAAAAAGGCAGTAAAAGTTTATTTATCTTTTACTGTTTTTGTTGTATAATATTTTAAGGGGGATATATCATGAAAAAAATTTTTATTACAATTAGTTTAATATTAGGCTTTTTAGTTGTTCTAAATAGTAATAATAAGGTTATGGCTAATACTAGAACAACAGATTTAAAAGAAGGAATTTATGAAATATATACTGGCATTAGTGGTTCAAAAGTAATTAATATAGAAGCTGGTAGCAAAAATAATGGAGCTAATGTCAATATTTATGAAAGAGAAAATAGAAGTAATCAAAAGTTTAAAGTTAAATTAAATGCAGATGGAACCTATACTTTTTTTGCTTTGCATTCCAATAAAGTATTAGACGTAGCAGGAGCTGGAAAGAAAAAGGGAACGAATGTAGATCAGTATCAATCCAATGGAACCGATGCACAGAAATGGTATTTGAAATCTTGCGGAGATGGAACTTATTACATCGTATCTAAATGTAATGGTTTATATTTAGACATTGCAAGAGGTAGTTCAGCCAATGGAGCGAATTTACAAGTCTATAAAGGAAATGGAAGCAAGGCACAAAAATTCAAGTTTTCAGAAGTACAAAATATAGAAGGTAAAAAAACAATAGAAAATGGTACTTATCATATTTATTCACAAGTGGCTAGTAATCGAGTATTAGAAGTACCAAATAGTGACACGAATAATGGTGTTGTTTTAAGGACAGCCAGTATCAATAATAAGGCGAATCAAAAGTTCCAGCTTACCTATAATCAAGATGGAACTTATACCATAAAAGTAGTACATACACAAAAAGCAATGGATGTGGCAGGAGCGAGTGGAAAGAATGGAACAGCAGTGCAACAATATAATAGTAATCATACGATTGCACAAAAGTGGATCATTCTAAAAAATGCAGACAATACTTATTCTATCATTTCAAAATGTAATGGTTTGGCATTGGATATTTGTGGAGGAAGTAAATCGGTTGGGGCAGGTTTACAGACTTATCGTTTTAATGGTACCAAGGCACAAAAATTCACTTTTAAAGCTTGTAGTGCAGAAAAGGGAACACAATCAGCAGAAGATGGAACCTATCGAATTTTGAGTAAAGTAAATAATACGAAGGGATTTGATATACCATCAGGCTCTATGGCTAGCTACACTAAAGTTCAAATGTGGGATTCTGCGAATGTAAAACAACAAAAATTTGAAATTCAATATGTAGGAGATGGATATTATAAGATAAAAGCAAAACATTCTAATAAGGTTTTAACAGTAGAAAGCAAAAATCCAAGAATAGGAAGTGGCATAATACAACAAAATGATGAAAATTCAGATAGACAAAAATGGATTTTGAAAAAATATTCTGAAGGTGTATATGCTATTGTTTCAAAATGTGGCAATTTATATATTGATTTAGGAGGATCTAATACAAAAAATGGTCAAGCTTTACAATTAAGAAATCAGACAGATTTAAAAAACCAACAATTTGTATTAGTAAATGAGACACCAACGAAAAATATAAAACAAGTAAGTAATGGAATTTATCAAATTACTTTGAAAAATAATAAAGTAGTAGATGTTTCAGGCGGTAGTCGTAATAATGGAGCCAATGTACAAATCTGGGACAATGCAAAAGTGCAACAACAAAAATTTCGCCTAGAAAGAATTAATAATACGAATTATTATAAGATCACAGCAGTACATTCTGCCAAAGTTTTAGATGTACAAGGAGGAAGTTCAAATTGTGGAGCTAATGTTAATCAGTATTCATCCAATGGAACAGATGCTCAAAAGTGGTTATTAAAAGATTGTGGAAATGGTTATTACAATATTGTTTCTAAAGCAAATGGCTTGTGCCTAGATGTGCAATCTGGTAATATTTCTCGTAATGGTGCTAATATTCAACTATATTATGAGAATGGATCAGATGCACAAAAATTTAAATTGACACCGATTCATATAATCAATAATGGTACTTATGAAATAGAAACTAAATTGAATGCTAATATGGTAGTAGATGTTGCAGGTGGTTCACATGCAGATGGTGGTAATATACAATTATGGACAGCTGATAATGTAAATCAACAAAAATTTGTATTAACGGCTCTTTCTACTGATACTTATAAAATTATAGCAAAACATTCTAATAAAGCCTTAACTCTTGATAGAAAATCAAATAATGTATATCAAATTACTTATATTGGTGCAGATGATCAAAAATGGCAATTAAGAGAAATAGGAAATGGATATTATAGTATTATTTCAAAAGCAACAGGAAAAGCTTTAGATATCACAGCATCAGTTGCTAAAAATGGTCAAAATATACAGGGCTATAAACCCAATTATAGTAATGCACAACAATTCAAATTTGTAACAGGAGTTAGAAAATTTAAAGAACAAGGAAACTATGGAAAATCTGGTTTAGCTGTTGCAAAAGATGGTAGAGGATCTAATTTGAAATATTATAAATATGGAAAAGGTCCAAAAGTTCTTTTTGCTACTTTCTCCATTCATGGATTTGAGGATTCTTATGCACAGGATGGAAAAGAATTGACATATATAGCAGAAGAATTTAAAAAATATTTAGATAATCATAGTGATGAATGGCTTATCAATAACTGGACGATTTATATTTTCCCAAATTTAAATCCAGATGGACAAACCCATGGTTATACGAATAATGGACCAGGAAGAAATACCTTATTTAGTGCAGCACCTGGGCATAAAGGAATTGATATGAATCGAAATTGGTCAGTTGGTTATAAAAGGGAAGCAAGTGATAGAAATTATAATGGGACAGCACCTTTCCAAGCTTATGAAGCAAGTAGTTTGAGAGACTTCATGCTAAGCCATCAAGGAACGACAAAAACGATTACAGTAGATACACATGGTTGGTTAAATGAGACAATAGGTGATAATGGATTGGGATCTTATTATAGGACTTATTTTGGATTACCAACTCACATTAATTCTTATGGCTCTGGCTATTTAGTTAATTGGGCAAGAACCTTAAGAAATGGAAGGTCTGTGTTGGTGGAATTGCCTCAAGTAAGTAATCATAGTCAAGTGGTAAGTAGAAATTATGCTTCTAAATATATTAGCGCAACTATGCAAATGTTAAGGGAGAATTAAAAGAGTATGAAGAAAAGATATATCTTTTTTATAATGATAGTAATAATGGTTACAGCAATAACAGTATGGGGAATTAAACTGAATTTTGGGAATCCTCCAAATGGTGAAACGGACAATCAAACAGAAAATAAAATTGATGTTAACGATCAAGAAGTAATTCATAAAATAAAAGAGGAAATGAATGCTACTGCAGATGCAGATATGTATGAGATTGAAGAAGAATATGATGGGAGACAGATTTTACAAATTAAACCAAGTATTCAGTTTGAGACAGTGCTAGCAGGGATTTTGAAAAATGGGAAACCTTTTGAAAATGAGATACAAGATTTGCTAAAAAATAAACCAACAGGAAAAGGAATCTGGATTGCTAAACAGTCCAGAGATTCCTTTTTAAATCTATTGAAAGATAATAGTATCAATGGATTTGCAATTAGGGAAGATGGTTTTTTGTATGAGCTGGAGAAAAATGATAAGGAGGAGGCTAAGAAATTAAAGGATGCGATTCAATCAAATGGCTTATGTATGGTGGATATTTCTGGTATTTCTTATACAAGGGATGACTTTTCTGGGGAAATTGTAGAGTATCCTTTTGAGAAGATGGATCCTCATCAGGCAGTAGATGTTTATCAAGAGGGTGATACTGTTATTTTAGAGGTGACAAACAATGAAAAGCAAATATTGACTAAGCAAGAGATTTTAGAAGATATAGTATTAAATTTAAAAAAATAATGTAAAAAAAGTTCACTTTTTTATATTTTGTGGTATAATGATGTAGAATTTTGTTAGAAGGGAATCGATGAAGATGAATAATATTAAAATATTTGCTTGTCCAACCGCAGAAGAATTTACGCAAGAGATTTGTGATTGCTTAGGATTAGAGATGGGAAAGATTAACCATCAAAAGTTTTCAAATGATAATAATTTTGTACAAATTTTAGAAACAGTAAGACAAAAAGATGTATACATTATACAAACAACTAAGCCGCCAGTCAATGAGAGAATTATGGAGTTGTTAATCACCATTGATGCTATTAAAAGAGCATCTGCTAAAAACATCAATGTGATATTACCATATTTCCCTTATTCTAGGTCTGATAAAAAGGATCAACCTCGTGTACCTGTAACAGCTAAATTAATGGCAGAAATTTTGGAGGCTGCTGGTGCGACAAGAGTGATTACTTGTGACTTACATAATCCAGCGATACAAGCATATTTTAATGTGAATTGTGATAGACTAACAGCAGAATATTTATTAGAGGATTATTTTAAAGAGAAGAAATTAGAAGATATGGTAATTGTGGCAACAGATGCTGGAAGTTCCAAAAAAGCTTATAAATATTCTGAATTTTTTAATTGTCCCATTGCTTTAGTGGATAAAAGAAGAGATGCCAATGATGATAGAGCCATTGCTGGAACCATCATTGGAGATGTAAAAGATAAAAATGCTGTTATATTTGATGATGAGATCGCAACAGCTGGATCTATGATGGAAACGGTAAAAGTATTGCAACAATTTGGAGCTAAGGCTATTTATGCAGGTGGAACACATGGTGTTTTATCAGGACCAGCCATTGAAAGAATTAGAAATTCAGGAATTAAAGAAATGGTAGTAACCAATACAGTTCCTATACCAGAGGAAAAAAGAATTGATAATATAACTGTTTTATCCATAGCACCACTATTTGCAGAGGCGATTAGAAGAATTAATGAAGAAAAACCATTAGGGGAATTATATTATAAAGCATAAAAAGTGGAATAAGGAAGTGTTAGCATGAAAAAGATATCAGTTGTTATCCCAATGTACAATGAAGAAGAGGTCGTAAAGACCTCTTATTTAAGAGTTGAAAAAGTATTAAAAGAGCTGAAACAATATGATTATGAAATGATTATAATTGATGATGGATCAAAAGACAAAACATTGGATTTGTTACGAGACATAGCACATGAAAATGAAAAGGTGAAAGTTTTGTCTTTTTCTAGAAATTTTGGACATCAAGCAGCTGTAACAGCGGGAATTCAATATGTGACAGGAGATGCTGTGATTATTATAGATGCTGATCTTCAGGATCCTCCTGAACTAATACCAGAAATGATAGCTTTGTGGGAAGAAGGAAATGAAGTAATTTATGGACAACGAAGGTCAAGAAAAGGCGAATCTGCTTTTAAATTATTAACGGCCAAAATGTTTTACCATACTTTAAATGCATTGTCAGATGTAGAAATTCCAAAAGATACAGGAGATTTTAGATTAGTCGATAAGAGAGTAATTGATGTGATCAATGCGATGCCAGAACATAATAAATTTTTAAGAGGTTTATTTAGTTGGGTTGGTTTTCAACAAAAAGCATATTCTTATGAGAGAGAAGAAAGAAAAGCAGGTAAAACAAAATATCCTTTTCAAAAAATGTGGAAATTAGCTTCCGATGGGATTATTAGCTTTTCTACGAAACCATTGAAGATAGTAGGTGGATTAGGTTTTATTACCATTATCTTTTCTATTGTGATTTTGATTTATTCTTTGGTTTCCTATGCTTTTGAGTTAAATCATTTGACACCAGGTTGGACATCTATTATGGTTGCGATTACGTTGTTCAGTGGAGTGCAATTGGTGTCTATTTGGATTATTTCTGAGTATATGGCAAGGATCTATGATGAGACTAGGCATAGACCAGAATATATTATTGATCAGAAAATAAATATTGAATAGTGTAAAGGTTATATTGTTTCAAGTTTTGACTTTTGCTAGGGACTCGAAAATTCGATTTTATTTTTGAATAAAATTTTACTTATGGGGTTGACACCTTGCTTTTATTACTGTATAATTGCTTTAGTGGAGGTGAGAGGATGGAAAAAATATTAGAGACAATCCTTGGAGAAATTAAAGGTGTCAAGGAAGAAGTACGAAATGAAATGCAGGAGATGAAGATAGAATTACGTGAAGAGATGCAAGATATGAAGACAGAATTACGTGAAGAGATGCAAGATATGAAGACAGAATTACGTGAAGAATTGCAAGAAATGAAGTCAGAATTACGCACTGAGATGGATGAGAGATTTACGCAACAAAGCAAAGAAATAGGAGAAGAACTAAGCAATGTAGTAGTATTTCTAGAAAAAAGAGATAATGAATTAAAAGAATTGATAACGGGCTCAATAAAAGTACAGAATGAAATATTAAGAGAGTTAGATAGAAACAGAGCAGAGCATGAATCATATGATTCGAGATTGCATAAAATTGAATTAACACAGAGCTATATGGAAGAAAAATTGTTAAAAAGTAGTTGATATATTTTTATATATCAACTACTTTTAGAATACAATTGATTTTTATAAAAATTTAGAGTTAATATTTATGGAATTTACTAATTAAAATAAATTTTTTGAACTCTAATTTTGCAATTGTAATAAAAATGAAATATAAAAACTATTTACAAAGAAAAGTAAAAGTGATATTCTATTTGTGAAACTTATAACAAAGGGACGTAATGTAACTTTAACCATAAGATATTTAATTAGGAAAAGAGGGAGTTTTAGATGAAACAAAAAGGTATCACATTAATAGCATTGGTAATCACCATTATTATTTTGCTAATATTGGCATCCATAACGATTGCCACACTAACAGGAGAAAATGGCATTATAACCAAGGCACAAGAAGCAAAAATAAAAACAGAAGAAGCCCAGTTAGATGAGCAATTAAAATTAGCTCGGGTTAAGTGCTAAATTAAAAAAGCAAGGTG
>CANONT010000012.1 GCA_947567695.1 uncultured Clostridium sp. | reverse complement strand
TTAGGGTATGCAAAATTTGTCGCCTATTTTACACACCCTATTTTACATTCTCTTTTATTATGACAATCAATAATTTTTTGAATTTCCAAGGAAGCATTTGGACGAAACTTATTAATAAGTTCTTTATTATCAAAATAAGTTTTAGTCCAATGTTCTTCAAAAATAGTAGAGATAACACCAGTAGACTTAAAAGAATTATAATTCTTATTTAAAGAACCATCGTCATTAAAGCAATTAGCGGTGTATGTTCTACTATTATAAAAATCTAAAAATTCACATTCCTTAATGGTTTCAATATTTTCCATTTTACCTCTAAACTTATTGTAACAGAAAAAGAGTTGCATTAGCAACTCTTAGAAAGAAAAATCAAAGATTTTTCTTATTTTTTATCATATGAATGTGCAATTGGGACGTTTCCTTTAGCACATAAAGAGTTATTTCTTTTCATCTCCCAAAAAGAGCAAAAGCTGAGATTTAATAAACAAGACACCTTGAAAAACCAACAAAGAAATGGTAAAATAACGAAGAAAAAGGAAAAAATTGAAAATATAAAAAATAACCTTTTCCACCCAATTGACCAATAAGAAAGGACGAGAAAAAATGAAAATCGAATTAGTAGGAACAGGTTCCATAGGAGCCATTCAATCTTGTAGTAGTACATTAATAGATGACAAACTATTAATCGACATGGGAAATGGAACTATTAAGAAATTAAAACAGACAGGGCATCTAATAAAAGACCTTGAAAATTGTTTGATTACCCATTTACATGGCGATCATTTTGGAGATATACCATTTTTTATGTTAGATCGATTTATGTATAAGATAGAAACACCAGTTCATATCTATGGACCAAAAGGAATGAAAAAGACAGTGAGAGAACTGTTCGACATTTTATTCCCAGGAGATTATGAAACAGTACAAGAAATTGCCAAAGTTGATTTCATAGAATTTGAAGAAATGAAACATGTAAATATAGGAGAAGAAACGTATATCACATCTTATGAAGTACAACATGGAAAGATAAAACCAGCGTATGGATTTATAGTAGAAAAACAGAACAAAAAAATAGGGTTTTCTGGTGACAGTTGTTATTGCGAAGCAATTGACACAATCGTGGAACAAAGTGATTTATCCGTTTTAGATATGAGTTGGATGGAGTCGAAAAAAGCCCATATGGGATTAGAAGACATTTTAAAAATCACACAAAACTATCCCAATAAGAAAATTGTAACAACTCATATGCAAGACTATACAAGAGAACAAGCGAAAAAGCAAAACATAGAAAATCTATTAGTGCTAGACGACGGGGAAATCATCGAATTATAAACTAGGAGAAAAACAATGGTAACAATTGAAAATTTAGAAAAAGAATTAAAAAGCGGAAAATTGCAAAGTCTGTATCTTCTGTATGGAGAAGAGTTATTTTTGTTAGAATCTTCTTTGAAAAAAATCAAAACCATATTTGGAGAATGTATCAAAGGAATTAATTACATTACCATAGATGAAACTAATTATAATGAACTATTAGCCGACATCGAAACACCAAGTTTTGGTTATGAAAAGAAATTGATTGTAGCAAGAAATACAGGATTACTAAAAAAAGAAGGAAAACGTAAAAACGCTGAATTAACTAAATGGAAAGAAAAAGTAAGTAACTATTTAAAAGAAAATATAGAGGTAATCAATACAAGTGTTGTATTGGTATTTGTTGAGGAAGAAGCAGATCCTAAGCAAGAACTGTATGCAACGATCGATCAATTAGGGATTGTGTGCAAATTTGAGTATCAAAAACCAATCCAAATTGAAAAAAGAATGAAAGGAATTTGCCATGGCTACAAAGTAGAAATAGAAGATTCTACTTTGCGATATTTTATGGAATGTTGTGGCACGAATATGCAGGATTTAATTAATGAAATACGAAAATTGATTGAATATGTGGGAGAAGGCGGAAAGATCCGAAAAGAGGATATCGATCAATTATCGATCAAAAAATTAGAAAGTGTGATTTTTGATTTAACCGATTCTTTGGGAAAAAGAGATATAGCAAAGGCATTAGAAGTTTTGAAAAATTTGATTTATGCGAAAGAACCTTTGCAGAAAATTTTAATTACTTTATACAATCATTTTAAAAAATTGTATTTTGTAAAACTTGCTGTGAGATATCATAAAGATATCATCAGTAGCTTAAATTTAAAACCAAATCAAACTTTTTTGGTGAATAAGTATAAGACACAAGCAAATTATTTTCAGGAAAATGAGTTAAGAGATATTTTACAACATTTAAGGGATTTAGATGTTAACTATAAAAATGGTCTGATTGATTTACAAGTAGGTTTAGAGTCAATTCTTTGTCAATATTGTTCTAAGGGATAAAAGGAAATTGTAAACTTTTAATGTTACGGATCAGCCTTATGATTTGTTTTCTTATGTGAAAGTTTAATCTATTATTTTTTCATACCTTGGTGTCGCAACCCTCTAATATTTAAATTATATAAAATTATTTTAACAAATAATTTTATATAATTTAAATGATGTAGGCTGCTCCAATTCGCACTCGCTTCGCTCGTTTGGTCGCTTACGCGGTATTTCAAAAATAATAGATTAAATTTTCACTATAAAAAGAAATATTAATAAGGCTGATCCGTAACATTTTAATTCCAAAATAAATTTCCAAAAATGTATAATAAATTACTTTAATGATAAAAATAGTAAAAAGAAAATTTTATAATTAAGGTGATTTTATGTTGAAAAACAAAAAAAATAAAATAATCGTAGGTATCATGACAATAGTAGCAATTGGTGTTATGGTATATATCTTATTTTTTCAAAATAATTCCGTAGAAGCATTATCTAAATATGGATCAAGAGGAAGTGAAGTAACGCAAATACAAACCAAATTGAAAAGATGGGGGTATTATAATGGAAATGTAGACGGCATTTACGGAACACAGACGGTAAATGCAGTAAAATACTTTCAAAGAAAAAACGGATTGACAGTAGATGGAATTGCAGGTCCAGCAACTTTAAAAGCGATGGGCATTTATGGTTCTTCTTCATCGGGTTCAAGTTCTAGTTCTAGTAATTCCAGTAATGTAAATTTATTAGCAAGGCTTATATATGGAGAGGCAAGAGGAGAGCCATATACGGGACAAGTTGCAGTAGGGGCTGTTGTTATGAACCGAGTAAAAAGTAGCTCTTTCCCGAATAGTATATCAGGCGTGATTTATGCTTCTGGAGCGTTTGATGCAGTTAGAGATGGGCAAATTAATTTAACACCTAATTCAGATGCTAAAAAGGCAGCACAAGATGCGTTAAATGGTTGGGATCCTAGTTATGGAGCAATCTATTATTTCAATCCTTCTACGGCAACCAATAAATGGATCTGGTCAAGACCAATGACGGTAACGATTGGTAGACATAGATTTTGTAAATAAGGAAATGGGGGGACATTTTTTTGAAACAAGAGATGAACCCTTTTTTGTTACATAAAGAAAACAGTCTCGCCTATAAATTACTTATAATTGAGACTGCTCTTCTAGCTAGGATAGCTGTGGATCTACAATAGGCTCTAAATGCAATTCTTCCCGAATGTAGGTTTTAATGGATAATAGGATCTCAGTTTCATCCATATCATCCTGGTTCAGTGAATACCGGAACCTTCCATCAGCGAATACGCCGAGGTATCCTATTGTTTGTTTATTAGAAACTATATAATTTACATTATAGTTTCTATTTGACAGAGCTAATAGAGGCTCTATCGACAAACTGCTTGGACTTTCATTCTGGGACTTATGCTTTTTTTCCCTATGCCGTTTTCCCATAAGAAATCCTCCTTCCTATTTGGATTTTATGTAAATATTATATATTATTAACAATAAAAAGTCAATAAAAAAGCCGAAACTTGAAATTTCTATAATTCCTTGACAAACCACTATCAAATTGATAAGATATACTTGATATTTTAGCAAGCGGAGGAAGAAATGATATTATATCCGAAAGTACATTTTGACAAAGTAGAACAAATTACGAAAGAATTCTTACAAGAACATAAAATAAATGCCTTAATTTTAGATGTAGACAATACCTTAATAGACTACCAAAGAAAAATGGGAGAAAGCATCGTTGAATGGGCAAAAGAAATAAAAAATCAAGGCATTAAATTATATATATTATCCAATACAAATCAAAAAGAAAAAGTAGAAGAAGTAGCAAATCGATTGGAAGTACCCTATCATAATTTAGCTAAAAAGCCATTCAAATCTGGATTTTTAAAAGTTCAAAAGGAATTACAAGAAAAACCAGAGAATATAGGAGTAGTAGGAGACCAGATTTTTACCGATATTATAGGAGGAAACCGTTGTCATATGTTCACCATCTTAGTGGAACCAATTGACGAAAAAGATTTCTGGTATACCGCATGGAAAAGACCAATAGAGAATAAAATAAAACAAAGATATAGCCATCAACAAAATAAGAAAAAATAGTTAATTACACAGTGTGAACGTAGGAAGGGAAGGAAATAACATGTATTTTAATGATGTACATATTGTCTATTATGTCGTAGCAGGTATGGTAGGACTAATCGTAGGGCAGTTAATCGACTGGGCCAATAAAAGATTACCTGAATACAAAAGTGTTCTCTCAAAAGATATAATTAGTGAATATAGAATTAATTTTAGACCAAACTATATTTTAATGCTATTGACCGCAATCATCTATGTAACATTGATTTACACTTTTGGGATTAAAGAAACGATCATTGGAAATTTAGATTTAATTAAATTTTTAATTCTTACCCCAATGTTATTGTCAGCATTTGTAATTGATTTTAAGTTACAAATCATTCCAAACCGATTAAATTTAACCATATTTGAGATTGGATTTATTTTTGCTTTTCTCTATGGATTATCTAATGTAGCCATTACCATTAACATGTTGTTAGGTATGTTAACAGGAGGCGGAATCTTTTTATTAATTACTTTACTAGGAGGACTTTTTTATGGAAAAGAAGCCATGGGATTTGGCGATGTCAAATTAATGGGAGCACTAGGACTATTTTTTGGATTATCCAATATTATCATTATCACACTTGTTTCGTTTTTGATAGGAGCAATCCTTAGTATTGCTTTATTAGCAACTAAAATTAAAAAATCAGATGAATATATACCTTTTGGACCATTTATTGTGATAGCAACTTTTATTAGTATGTATGTACCTTTTGAACAAATCAAGGCGATTTTAATGCAAATATTTACATTAGGTATCTATCAGGGCTGATTTTAAAAATAAGCCATCTCGCATTGTTGAGAAAAGGGGGATTAGTATGAATGCTAAGTTACAGTGGCTACGAAATAACATGTCAAGTTTAGATTTGCAAGGATTAATTTTAACCAATCCTGACAATATACGTTATTTGACAAATATGGAAGCAGAGGGAATTTTGCTTTTAACAAGAAAAGAAAATATTTTTATTACAGACGGAAGATATATAGAACAAGTACATAGAACATTAACTTTATTTGATGAGATCATTGTATATGATGCTCATGATGTATCAAAAGATGATTATGAAAATTTCTTCTTGTTCTGTGAAAATGTAGGATTTGAAGAATATGATATTTCGTATGCCAAATATAAAGAATATATTAGAAAATTTAAAATTCACAATTTTGTAGAGACAGATCATATGATAGAAAAGCAAAGAATGATCAAAGACGAGGAAGAAATTAGCAATATTCAAAAAGCATGTGAAATAACAGACAATTGTTTTAGTTATCTATTATCTTATATCAAGCCTGGTATGACCGAAAGAGAAATAGCCGATGAAATAGAGGAATACTATAAACAAAGAGCAGATGGACTATCTTTTGAAACCATTGTAGCATCTGGAGAAAATACTTCACAACCACATGCCGTTCCAACCCATCGACAGATACAAGAAAAAGATATTATTACGATTGATATGGGCTGTAAGGTGAATGGCTATTGCTCTGATATGACTAGAACTATTTTTGTAGGAGAAGTGCCAGAAGAAGTCAAACCAGTTTATGATTTAGTATTGAAAAATCAATTACAAACGCAAAAACAATATAAAGATGGTGCTAATACAAGGTTACTTACTAAAATGGTGGAAAATGATTTTAAATTACATGGTTATAGTTTAATACATGGATTGGGTCATGGCGTTGGTATGCAAATCCATGAAGAGCCTTATGTAAGTTATCATTCTGATACGCAATTGCGTGAAAATATGATTGTTACGAATGAACCAGGAATTTATGTGACAGGAAAGTTTGGTGTCAGAATTGAAGATACGACTCAAATTACAAAATTTGGTTGTATAAATTTAACCAAATCTGAGAAAAATTATATTATAATATAATTATATGTATTTATAATAAAGACATAAGAGACTTGATTTTTCTGATAATATGTAGTAAAATAAGAACGATTAATTGACAAATAAGAAATAAATAAAAATTGAGAGGAGAAATGAATATGGCAGCAGTATATTCAGCAGGAGATTTTAGAAATGGAACTACTTTTGAAATGGAAGGAAATGTATATAGAATTGTAGAATTTCAACATGTAAAACCAGGAAAGGGATCTGCATTTGTAAGAACAAAATTAAAAAATGTAATTACGGGTGCAACCTTAGAAAAAACGTTTAATCCATCTGACAAATTTCCGGGTGCAGAAATCGAGAAAAAGGTAATGCAATATTTATATAATGATGGTGGATTATATTATTTTATGGATAATGAAACTTATGACCAAATGCCATTAAATGAAGAACAATTAGGAGATTGCTTAAAATATTTGAAAGAAAATATGGAAGTAACGATGCTTTCCTATAAAGGAAACACATTTGCAGTGGAGCCACCAACCTTTGTAGAACTAGAAGTTACATACACAGAACCAGGCTTTAGTGGTAATACTACAACCACATCAGGCAAACCAGCAAAATTAGAAACTGGTTTAGAAATCCAAGTTCCATTGTTTGTTAATATTGGTGATATTTTAAAAATTGATACCAGAACATGCGAATATATGGAAAGAATATAAGAAAGGTGATTACAAAATGGGAACATTAAAAAACGAATACAAAAGTTTTTTAGATGACATAGAAAAAAATATAAAAAATAAAGAAGATTTAGAATACGTAAGAGAAAGATTTGCTTCTTTTTTAGATGTTGTATTAGACCAAATGGATTATATTATGGACTATAAACAAGAAGAGATGGAGCAATTAGAAGCTACGCAAAATAAATTAACTTCACAGATTAATCAAATGCAACAAGTGATTGATAATATTGAAAAAGATATTTATGCAGATGAAGGATTTGATTTTGAAATTGTTTGTCCATACTGTGATTATGAATTTATCATAGATGTAGATGAAAACAAAACAGAAGTTGCCTGTCCAGAATGTCAAAATATTATAGAACTAGATTGGTCAGGCGATGTAGAAGAAGAGAATGGCAAAGGATGTTCAGGAGACTGTCATGGTTGCCAAGGCTGTGACGAAGATGATGATATGTAATGTAATTTTGTGACAAGAGGGCGTCCCTTTTTGTCACATTTTTTAAACTATAATAATAAATGTGACAAAAAGGGGCGCCCCTCTTGTCACACTAAAAGTAATTTAAAGGATTTTTGTAGTTACCATCTATACGAATCCCCAAATGAAGATGAGGACCGAGTAGTAGCTCCATTGGTAGGATTGCCTTGTGCATCATGATATTGATTTCCTTTTACACCATAGACAATTTTAGGTCCAACATAACCAATGACTTGTCCCTGTTTGATTTTGTCTCCTACTGATACGATCCAATTAGGGTCACAATGACAGTAACTTACTTTATAATTGTCAAAGGAAAGCGTTATGGTATAGCCACCCGCTCCTAGAAATTCACGGAAAGTAATTTCACCATCATGAACAGCAATGAATTTACTTCCAGGTGGGGCAGGAATGTCAATTCCAGAATGAGAGGAAGAGGCACCGACTAGTAGGGGAAGTACGTTTCCCAAAAGGAGAACTTATTTTAGTATAGCCAGGAATTGGCCATACAAAGCCATTGGGATTGAAATCTAGAATCTCAGAATGGTTGTTATTAGAATAAGACAAGTTATCGGATTGGAAGATAGGGATAAAAAAAACAATTACAAAAAAAGTTATGACAAAAAGAAATACATAGAAATACTTTAATTTTTTTAAAATGGAAATCACCTCGAAATAAATTTAGAGTAAAATAGAAATAAAATTGGCAGGGGTAGAAGGACTCGAACCCTCACAGGCGGTTTTGGAGACCGATGTGCTACCATTAACACTATACCCCTAAATATAAAAGCTATTTACTATATTAGCATAAAAGAAGGATTTTAGCAATAATTTTTAGAAAAATTATTGACTTTTTTTGTGCAATACTATAATATATGAAATTAATGGGGGAATTATTATGATAAAATCAATGGAAACATTAGTAGCACTTTGTAAAAATAGAGGATACATATATCCAGGATCTGAAATTTATGGAGGTCTAGCCAATACATGGGATTATGGACCACTAGGAGTGGAATTAAAAAACAATGTAAAAAAAGCGTGGAGAAAAAAATTTATACAAGAAAATAAATATAATGTAGGCTTAGATGCAGCCATTTTGATGAATCCAACCACTTGGGTAGCATCAGGACATGTGGGAGGTTTTTCTGACCCATTAATTGACTGTAAAGCATGTAAAACAAGACATAGAGCCGATAAATTAATTGAAGAATGGGCACATGAACAAGGAAAAGATATGATAGCAGATGGTATGTCAGACGAAGAAATGATCCACTTTATGAAGGATAATCATATCAATTGTCCAAATTGTGGGGAACACAATTTTACAGATATCCGAAAATTCAATTTAATGTTTAAGACATTTCAAGGAGTAACAGAAGATGCCAAAGCTGAGATTTATTTAAGACCAGAAACGGCACAAGGGATATTTGTTAACTTTAAAAATGTGATGAGAACTACAAGAAGAAAATTGCCTATGGGAATTGCACAAATAGGAAAAGCTTTTAGAAATGAGATAACCCCTGGGAACTTTACCTTTAGAACTCGCGAATTTGAACAAATGGAATTGGAGTTTTTCTGCAAGCCAGGGACTGACATTGAATGGCAATCTTATTGGAAAAATTTCTGTAAGCAATGGCTATTAAACTTAGGAATGACAGAAGAAAATATTAGATTGAGAGATCATTCACCAGAAGAATTGTCACATTATAGTAATGGAACAACAGATATTGAATATGCTTTCCCATTTGGTTGGGGAGAGTTATGGGGGATTGCCGATCGAACTGATTTTGACTTAAAGAGTCATATGGAGGTTTCAAAAGAAGATTTTCATTATACAGACCCAGAAACAGGAGAAAAATATGTACCATATTGTATCGAGCCATCCGTAGGAGCTGACAGAGTAACGTTAGCATTTTTGTGTGATAGTTATGAAGAAGAAACATTAGAAGATGGAGATACAAGAGTGGTTTTACATTTACATCCAGCGATTGCACCATATAAGGTAGCAGTTTTGCCTCTTTCTAAAAAATTATCAGAAAAGGCAGGAGAAGTGTACGAAACATTGGCTAAGAAATTTATGTGTGATTACGACGAAACAGGAAGTATCGGAAAACGTTATAGAAGAGAAGATGAGATTGGTACTCCATATTGTGTCACAGTGGATTTTGATACTTTGGAAGATGATAGTGTTACGATTAGAGATCGTGATACTATGGAACAAATTAGATTAAAGATAGATGAAGTGGCTGACTGGATAGAAGAAAAGTTAGAATTTTAAAAATATAAATTAAAATAACCTTAGAACGATAAAAGTTTAAGGTTATTTTTTAAATTTATTTATTTTTTTCGTGATTCATATATTCAATAATTTTAATAATAATGTCTTTTTCTGAGGGAGTCAAATGAGTAAAACCAATTAACTCATCATCATATTCTAATTGAGTAGTATTAAGATAATCTTTTAAAACAAAGGTAGGCGTAACATGATAAAGATTACATAGTTTTACTAAGGTATCAATGCTTCCTTTGGTTTTATCTCTTTCAATGTCAGAGATATACCTAGGAGCTAAATATAATTTTTCAGCTACCTGTTCTTGTGTAAGACCTAAAGATTTTCTAATGGTTTGCATGGTTTTGCCAATCATTATTTTTTCACTAAATTTTTTATTCGAGTTTTGTTCCATCTTTTACCTCCGAAGTATATGATTATTTATATTTTAACCAAAAATCTAAATATTCCCTATAAAAATAGCATAACAAAGCGAAAAATCAAAAAAAATACAAAAAAGTACGACTTAATGTGGAAATAAACTTGAAAACACAAAAATAGTGTGATATACTTCAAATACAAAATAAAGATATAGTGACATAAGATAAAATAAGGAAAGAGGGAATTTTGATATGAGAAACAAAGGTATCACACTAATAGCATTGGTAATTACCATCATTATTTTGTTAATATTGGCGGCAGTAACGATTGCCACACTAACAGGAGAGAATGGAATTATAACCAAAGCTATGGAAGCTAAACAAAAAACAGAAGAGACCCAAATAGACGAACAATTAAAATTAGCTCGGGCTAAGTGCTAAATTAAAAAAGCAAGGTGGAACTATCACAGTAGATGATATATTAGAAGAGCTGGAAAAACAAGGTGTAGATTTTGATAAAGAAGATGACGGAAGCCTTATAATTGATGGAAAACATATCATTGAATTTGATACTAATCCAAGTACAGGTGAAGTGGGATGGGAAAACCAAGGAACGACAACAGCACCAAGACCTAAAATAGAAACAATAGAAACAAATTATGAAGGAAATACAATCAAATTAACAATAACAACAAAAAGAAATGATGGGGGAACATTAGAAATTTATGTAAAAGAAGAAGGTCAAACAGAATATACAAAACAAAAAACTATTACAAATGTTTCGGCAATAGAGAACGATACCATAGAAAATATAGATCTAGCAAAAACATATCAAATAAAGGTAGTAGCAATAGCACAAAATGGCGAAAAAGCAGAAAAAGTGATAGAAGCTGTAAGAGTACCAAACTTAACGGAAAAAAATACAATATTTACTTACACAAATAAAGCAGGAAATACGATTCGTCAGGATACTTGGATAAAAGACTCAGTAACAGTAAAGGTAAGTACAAAAAATATAAATATGACAGACTATGTATTAGAAACAAGTAAAGATGGAATCACATGGGAAGCACAAGATACTCAAATGTTTGAGCAAAATGGAACCTTACAGGTTCGCCTAAAAGATTCAAAGACAGGGCAAGTAGGAAAAGAGTATTTAAAGCCAATACAAAATATCGATGTAAAAGAACCAGCTATTTTTACACCAGTAGTAGATGATACCGATATTGCAACCAATAGTATTACCATCAAAGGAGTGACAACAGATCCAGTAGAAGTAGATGGAACTGCAGGAAGTGGAATCGCAAAATACTACTTTAGAAAAGGAAATAATATAAATGAACAAATAACTTGGGAAAGCTGGGAGCCATCAGGAGGAATAACAGTTTCAGAAGGAGAAAATGCAAGTTATACATTTAGTGGGTTAACACATGGTAAAGCCTATTGTTTGCAAATGAAAGCAGTAGACAAAGTAGGACATGAAAAAGAATCAGAAATCATTACAAAAACGACACAAGAAGTTCCAAGTGGCAGTAATTCAATTGGAATGAATGGACTTGTTGAATCTGATATTGAAATAGAATATGGAATGGCAGATTGGACAAAAAATGAGGTAGAGGTGACATTAATAAATCGTACAGGAAATAATTCTTATAAACTACAATATCAAAAGTGTAATGTTCAGTTAACAGATTATAATGAAAACAACTGGTTGGATTATGAAGATGGCAAACCAATTAAATTTACAGAGAATGGAAAGATTTTAGCTAGATTAGTCGATTCAACAGGAAATATAGGAGATATCGTAACAGGGAATGTAATGAAAATAGATACCATACTACCATCTGAATTTACACCAACTGTGGCAAATGGAGAAGTTGAGTTAAAAGATGCCGATCCGTCTATTAAAGATGCTTGGGGATTTGGAACCTATGAACAAAACGGAGAATATCCTCATTATATAGCAACAGCTACTATTAGAGGTGAGACATTTACAGAGGAACAGTTTAAAAATTATAGAACAGAGAATATGGGAGAAGTGATTTTATACTTAAATTTCGATGTGACTGGTCGAACAGTAGAGGGATATTATAGTTTAAATTATGATTATACAGGAACTGATCATGCATCTTGGATAGGTAATGGTGCTTGGATTTATCTGGGGAAAAGCTTAAAAGTGACCTCGAATTCTATGGTGGTTTCAGCCGAAGTTACCGATCCTAAAGATGAAAATAGTTTATGTAGTGGAATTGCAAAATATCAGTTTAGTAAAGATGATGGGCAAAGTTGGGAACCAACTGATGGTCAAGAAGAGGCAAGTTATACATTTGAGGGACTAACGCCAGGAGAGACCTATACATTTAAAATGAAAGCAATTGATGGGGCAGGCAATGAAAGAATATCAGAACCAAAAGATAAAACAGTGCCTGTAAAAGCAAATGATATAGCAAATAGTAGTAATATCGGAGAATATTATGGAGCAAAAGTAGTAGGATATGAATGTCCAAATAGCGAAGCAGTAACTAACTGGAAAATATATTATGCAGATGAAAATATTTATTTAATAGCAGATGATTTTATAGAATTCGAATATGCACCAAAAGGAAAAGGCGGAAATGCAATAACAGTAAGTGAAGATAAAGCCATATTTACTGATATATTCAAAGATTACAATGGTTCAGAAGATATAACAGAAACAAAAATACAACAGTTAAATAGTAGTTATTTTAAAGTTTTAGAGGATAAATCTATAACAAGTACAAATCCGAATATGAAATTAGTAGCTTATATGTTAGATACAAATGCATGGAGTGTGTTTAAAGGGAATAAAGCAACATATGCAATAGGAGGACCAACATTAGAAATGACAATGAAATCTTATAGTCAAAAACATAAGGTGGACTATAGAGCACAAGCAACTAATGATAATGGATACCAAATAAGTAGAGATGGCGGTAATACATGGGAATTATATGCTGGTGGTATGTTAGAACAAGATATTGTTTATTGCCGAGCTAATGAAAAATGTAATGCTATGTGTATAGCGTCTCCTCATAGTGTTACTGTGAATAGTATTTATATAATAAAAAGTAACGGTTCAGTAACAAATGCGTATTGTGATGGTCAATGTGAATTTAGATTTCGCCCAGTGGTATGTTTAAATTCTAATGTATGTTTAGAGAAAACAGAAGATGGAGTTTATACCATAAAATAAGAAAAATAAAAAAATCGTTTTAGAGAAAAATCTAGGACGATTTTTTTTTCGCAATTGTAATGAAAATGAAATATAAAAACTATTTACAAAGAAAAGTAAAAGTGGTATTCTTTTTATATAAGTTTTAACAAAGAGACATAATGTAACTATAACAATAAGATATTTAATTAGGAAAGGATGGAGTTTTGTATGAAACAAAAAGGTATTACCTTAATAGCATTGGTAATCACGATTATTATTTTATTAATACTAGCTTCTGTAACAATTGCCACACTAACAGGAGAGAATGGCATTATAACCAAAGCCATGGAAGCCAAACAAAAAACGGAAGAAGCCCAAATAGATGAGCAATTAAAATTAGCTCGGGTTAAGTGCTAAATTAAAAAAGCAAGGTGGAACTATCACAGTAGATGACATATTAGAAGAGCTAGAAAAGCAAGGAGTAGATTTTGATAAAGAAGATGATGGAACCATTATAATGGATGGAAAACATATGATTGAATTTGATACGAATCCAAGTACAGGAGAAGTGGGATGGGAAAATCAGGGAACAACCACGACACCAAAGCCAAAGATTGTTTCGATAGAGATTATAGATAAAACAGATACTACCATAAAAGTAAAAGTAACGACGAAGAGAAATGTCGGCGGAACCTTGATTTATTCGATACAAGAAAATGGAGCCTATCAAGAAGTAGAAAGAGTAACTCAGACAGCTACTGGCGAGCCAGCTCAAGAAGAATATACTTTTAACAACTTAGATAGTAGTAAGATCTATAGCAAAATCAAAGTAGAAGCGATAGCAGAAAATGGAGAAAAGGCGAGTGAAGAAATAAATGTTATAGATATACCAGCTCTAACAAGAAATGATGTGATATTCACAGTAAATGGAAAGAACATAGAAGAAATTGATTATACAAAAGGACCAATAATGGTAAAAATAGCTACAAAAAATGTGGATGTGACAGGATATAAATTACAATACGCAACAGGAGATCCAAAGGTTGAGAGTAACTGGAAAGAATACAAAACAACAGGAGTAGAATTCACAAGTAATGGAAATTTATATGTTAGATTAAGTGATGGAAGAACAGGTGGAAAATATGTGACAGGAAGTGTAACAAAGATTGATAAAGAGGCACCAACTGGGCTTAACTTAACAGTAACAGATAGTGGAATAGATAGTATTACAGTAACAAGTTCTGCAACAGATGCAGGTAGTGGAGTTGCTAGATATTACTTTAGTAAAGATAATGGAATAACTTGGGAGCCAAAAGATGGAATTAGTGCAACCAATGGAAAAGAAGCTAGTTATACCTTTGCAGATTTAATACAATATAAAACCTATCAACTAAAAATGAAAGCAGTAGACAATGTAGAAAATGAAAGTGAAACAGAGGAAGCAAAAGCCCAAGCACCTACAAAATTAGAAATAGGATTCCAATATAATCCAGCTGAGGATTGGACAAATGAAAAAGTGACAGTAACCATTACACCAGAAGCAAAGATACAAGAACTAATAGGAAAAGGATATACAATTGAATATTCAAAAGATAAAAACATTTGGAACACTTATGATGCAACAAAAGGAATTATCACAGAGGAATATGGAGAAATATATGTTAAAGTAAAGAATAAAAAAGGACATAGTATTACAGGAGAAGAACCATTAGGAACGGTGGCAAATGTAACCAATATAGATACAGAACCACCAAAAGATTTTACGATAACACAAAAACGTGCTACAACAAGTACGATAACAGTAGAGGCAATTGCAGAAGATGCAGATAAAACTGCTACCAGTGGTAAAAGTGGAATACAAGGATATCGATTCGCTATTAGTAAAGATGGAGGAAAAAGTTGGATAGAATATCCTGAAACAAAAGGAGAATATCAAGAAAGTGGAACTTATCAATTTACAGACTTGATAGGAGATGTAGCAGGGGTAACTTATAAAATAAAAGTAGAAGCAAAAGATAAGGCAGGAAATACAAAAGAAGTAGCAACAGAATGTTCAACGATTCGAAATGATGCTTATTATGTTGAAAAGAAAGATACTTTATTATGTACGGTTGATAAAAGAGAATATAAAAAGACGAATGACGGTTCTGCTATTATTTGTTTAGCCTATGTAAAAGGTAGTGGGCAAAATAACCTTATTCCATTTCTACTTAGTACTAGTAAGGCGGCAGTTTCTTATACACCTGATTCAGATAATCAAGAGAAAGCAAGTGGAGGAGAGGTAGATTACAAGGGTACAAGATTTTATTTTTCTGCGGCTGCTCATTGGATGAGACGGAGGTACATCAGAGACGAAATATCCTTATATAAACAATATGCAAAATATGTATGAGTGGAATCTACCAGAGACTTGGGAAAATATTGCCTCAGAAATTGCAAAGGATTTATTAGATCAATATTTCTTTTCAGATACATCTTCTTTTTGGACAGGACAAGTAAATAGTCCTAATTTATTGGATATAGAAGGAATGCAAGCTATTTATTGGCAACCTGATACACAACAACTTGAAAAAGTCTTAACAGCTAGTAGTTCAGAGGAAGAGTGGAATAACTGGTATGACTACGTAGCAGGAGATAATGAAACAGATAGCAAAATAAGTAAATGGGCAAATGCTAAAATAACAAAGGATGGAGTAGATAGTTATTTTGTATGGATACCAAGATACGAATATAAAATATTAAGTGGAGAAGGAACAAGTGAAGCAGGACCAATTGAAGTAAGATTCATTCCAACCACGCAAACTACACCAGATGAAGGATATAAAATTCATCCTGCTTTTACAAATGGAACTGCTAATAACTTTAAAAATGGAGAATGGGATAAGGAACTTCCAGGAATTTGGGTAGGAAAATATGAAACTAGTCATAGTGATGCATCAGAAAACTCGGCAGGAAATAGCCAAAATGTTAAAATTATACCAGGCGTTTTTCGTTGGAGTAATATATCAATAGGGGACTGTTATATGACGGCTTATAATTATGATAGAACAAAAGAAAGTCATTTGATGAAAAATAGCGAATGGGGAGCTTGTGCTTATTTAACTCATAGTCAATATGGAAGAAATGGAAATAAAATCAGTCATAGTAGTGGACTTCTTACAGGAAATGGAGGAGAAGAAGCAAGTTCAACTGGAAATATATATGGTATTTATGATTTGTCTGGAACATCTTGGGAATACACAGCAACTTACATCAGAAATAACCATGCGAATTTATCAAATGGAAATACATTTATAAAATCATCTGTAGCTACGGAAAATTATGAAACCGAAAGTACTAAATATGCAACCGTATATCCGTGTGATGATACAAGCGAAAGTTCTATTAATAATTTCAAAGAACTAAAAAGTAAAAGTTATTCATATGGAGATGCTATTATAGAAACATCTACTGGTGTTGGTAATAGTCTTTCAAGCTGGTTCGGAGGATTTTCTCTTTTTCCAGCATTGGATCAACCATTTTTATTACGAGGTGGTGCATGGAACAATTCTAATGGTTCGGGTTGTTTTGCTTACTTTCCTTGGGATGGCGGTAGTGCTAATGCTGATATTTCATTCCGTGTGGTTTTAATTTAGACATATCAGCTTGAACTATAAATTTATAAAGCCAAAAAATACGAAGAATTGGAGGTTTTTTATCACCTATTCTTCGTACTTTTTAATGGTTATAAATTTCTCTCATATAAATCTTTAATAAAAACATCTTTTTCTTCAAAATTGTCTACGAAGCCAATTTTGGCCATTTGATCGCTTTCATTAATACCTTGCACCCAAACAGGTCGTTCCTTATAAAAAATATCAAATTTATTGTCATTATTTAAAATCGAATTCATTCTTTCTAAATCCATTGAAAAAACCTCCTCATTTTGTTCTTATTAAAAGTATATCCATAAAAATGGAATTTATAACAATTGACTTATGTTTTTATTTACGTTACAATAAATAAGATGATTTCGAGGACGGAGATGATTTTGGGGACGGAGGAAAAAATCATGATAAAAAATATATTAATATTGGAAAAATTCAATATAATTCTAATCATGATTTTTTCCTCCGTCCCCAAAATCATCTCCTTCCTTAAAATCCTTTAAAAGAGGGAGGAAGTTTATGAAGATACAATTTCAAGATAAAATGTTGGAAGTTCAAAATGAAACTACCATACAGGAATTATTAGAAGAAAAGATCAAGAAAAGTGAATATCCTGTGATAGGAGCTATTTTTAATCATGAATATGTGAATTTAAGTTATTCTATAAAACAAGATGGGCAAATTAAGTTAATTGATATTTCTTCCAAAGAAGGGACGAAAATATATCGAAGAACCATTATTTATATTTTGGGGAAAGCTTTGGAAAAAGTATGTCCTAATAGAAAGATGATTGTCAATTATCAATTGCCGAATTCTATGTTTTGTGAAATTGAAGATACCCAAATTACAGAAGAATTGATTCAAGCATTGAATGATGAGATGCATCGAATTGTGAGAGCAGATCTACCAATTAAACAAGTGATAATGACACGTGAAGAGGCAAAGGAATTTTATCAGAAAGACGATACATCAAAGGGAAGATTACAACTAGACTTACCGAATAATCAAGAAATTTTCATGTATTATTGTGAGGACTATTATAATTATTGTTATGGAACCCTAGCCAATCGAACAGGAGTAGCAAAAATATTTGAAATCATGAAATATGAGGATGGATTTTTAGTAAGATATCCTACTTCTAGTAATCCAGAGCAATTGCCAAAAATGATCGAAACAAAGAAATTGGCATGGGCATTAGATGAATATGATGATATTCATAAAATTTTAAATGTGAATACGGTTTATAAATTAAACAAAGCGATAGAAGAGGATAATATCAAAGATATTATCATGCTAGATGAAGCTTTACATGAAAAGAAAATTGCGAATATTGCAGACGAGATAGCTAAAAATAGAAATGTAAAAATGATATTAATTGCAGGACCGTCATCTTCTGGAAAAACTACATTTGCACAAAGATTGGGACTTCAACTAAGGATTAATCGAATAAAACCAGTTACCATTTCAGTGGACAACTATTTTGTAGAAAGAAAAGATACACCAAGAGACGAACATGGGGAATATGATTTTGAATGTATTGAAGCTATTGATTTAGAGCTATTTAATAATCATCTAACTCGCTTATTAAATGGGGAAGAAGTAGAAATGCCAGAATTTGATTTTCATGTTGGAACCAAAAGATACAATGGTAAAAAATTAAAGCTAGAACCAGACCAAGTGTTAGTAATTGAAGGAATTCATTGTTTGAATGACAAATTAACAAGTAAAATTGCAAAAGACCAAAAATATAAAATCTATATCAGTGCTTTAACCGTCTTAAACATGGATCGATACAATCGAATATCAACAACAGATACAAGGCTAGTTAGAAGAATTGTAAGAGATTATCAATTTAGAGGATATGACGCAAAACATACCATAGCCACTTGGCATAAAGTAAATAGTGGAGAAGAAAAAAACATATTTCCATACCAAGAAGAAGCCAATAGTATTTTTAACACATCTTTAATCTATGAATTAGGCGTTTTGAAGGGAGTTGTCATGCCTTTGTTAGAAGAAATTAAACAAGAAGAACCAGAATATGCCGAAGCAAGAAGGCTAATGGATATGCTAAAATACTTTCAAACGATACCACCAGAATATGTACCAACTAACTCACTTCTAAAAGAGTTTTTAGGTGGGGGGAATTTTAAATATTAGATGTGCAATAGGGACGTTTCTTTTTGCACATTACCAAAGTGCCAAGGGGGACGCACCTTTTTGGCAATTAAGGAGACAAAAATGGAACAAAGAAATTTTGTTGAAATGGATGAAGAATTTATATGTGAAAATTGCGGTAAAAAAGTACCAAAGTTAGGATATTCTTGTAGAAATCATTGCCCTTATTGTTTACATTCAAAACATGTAGACAAAAATCCCGGAGATCGACAAGAAACATGTCATGGAGATTTAGAACCAGTTAGTTTAGAAATTGACGGGAAAAAGGGATATGTGATTGTTTTTCAATGCAAAAAGTGTGGTAGCATTCGAAAAAATAAAGCTGCCAAAGATGATAATATGGATCTAATGATTGACCTAAGTAGCAAACAAATTTAATGTGCAATGGGGACGTTTCTTTTTGCACATGGCATGTTAAATCTGCCAGATGTTCCTAAATCCCCCTTGGGTAAAGCCTCTGGGGTAAGCTTATCTATTTTTTATAAATTCCTCGGCTACCTTACATAACGTTTACAAATTCTAAGTCAAAAGCCATAACAATACCCGAAAACAGGACCCTTTATGGCTTTTGATTAAGAATTTGTTAAACTATTTCAGTCGCATTCGTCATTTATAAAAATAGATAAGCTTACCCCAGAGGCTTTTAGCCGATAAGGGGAGATTTAGGAACATCTCGTATTTCCACTCTGTCATGTGCAAAAGGAAACGTCCCCATTGCACAAATGATATGATTAATTTCTGAAATGCTTTCGTCTAAAATATCAATTCTAGCATAATCAATAGGAAATTGTTTAGGAGAGATGCAAGTGGTTTTGCTATTAAAGACAGTGGTAACGGTTTGAATGTTATCAGGTAATATTTTGAATTTCATGTTTAGCCTGTCTTTTAAGTAATAAGTGTGATTGGTTTTGCACAATTGCTTACATGCTGGATCACATAAGTCTGTTTTTCCCAATAAACAATAATTCATATTTAGTAAAGGAATTCTTCCATATACGATTAGCTCTTTTTGTAAGTAGTTAGTGTTACATAAATTCAATGTAGAAGCTTTGTCTAGTTCGGGCGAGATGGTAAATCGACTGATTCCTAATTTTTTTAATTCTATTATTGTGTTGGTATTGAATACATTGAAAGTATAGTTGGCAACAATTTTGAAGGTTTTATCGGTATCAAAGGATAAGTTATTTAATAGTTGTATATTACCAATATTGGAAAGGATAAAACCTCTAATTTTATATTGATTAATTGCTTTTTCTACGTTATTGTAAAATAGATTTCTATAATTGATTTTTTTTATGGTAGGTAGATAAATATAGGTTGTAAATTTTTGGGTTAATGTTTTTAGTGTGTTTTCGTATTTTCGATCTGCAAAGTATTTTAATGGAATGTATAGGTCATCTACAAGGTCTAATTTGGAGTAATCCAATTCTGGATTTAATAGATTCAGTAATAAGGTGATTTTAGGGGTATGTTTTTTGGTGTCTTTATTATTACTTTTTTGATCAATTTTTGTTCTACATTTTGTGTTTACTTGTGATTTTCTAGCGATTTGTTCCAAGGCATATTTTTCTACATTTTCTAATGAGGTTCTTCTCAATTCATTTAACATGCTTAATTTAGGTAAAAACAGATTATCCTCTAATTGAATGTCAATTTTTTTGAATTGATAAGGGGTAGATGAGGTTTTGGATAATTGCTTGCTAACTGTTTGTTTGTCTAAAGGCTTGTTTTTTGCTTCGATTGGTATACAATCTAATTGGCAGGTGATATTTAAGTTTTTATAGAGTGGCAAATTAGAGGCACTTTTTACAACAATAGAGAGAGGTTGCCCTTTTTGGATGGTTACTTTGCCATTTAATAAAACTTTTCTATTTTCTTTTTTGTAGCTTTCTCTTGCCACAAGAAGATCGGATTTGGAGGATAGTTTATAAATTTTGTCACCTAAATTGATATTGCCTTTCATTCTTCCAATGGTAACCGTTTGACCGGATTTTCGTTTCGGTGATATTTTTGTTATTTATCATTAATTCAGAAATGGTATAACTTCCTGTTTCGTTTTGAAGCGAGATGGTATCTCCAATTTCTATTTTTTCTTCTAATTTTAGTGTAATAAGACCTTTGGTTTTGTTGTATTTTTGGACAATTCCTAGGAATAATCCCATATTGTTAGGTTTTTCTTTGAAAACAAGATTTTTGTTAGGTGTTTTTTCTAAATGCCCACAAGATGACATGCCACGGTTAAAGACTTGCAGTAGTGCTTTTCTATCTACTGGATCTACGATATAGGGTTCTTTCGATAATGCTAAATTAATATATTTTTTATAAATACGAGTAGCTGTTGCTACATATTCAGGGGATTTCATTCTTCCTTCAATTTTTAAGCATTTTACGCCTGCCTCAAGGAAAGAGGGAATGTAATCTAAAGCACATAAATCACGTGTGCTGAGTAAATAACCACTGTCGATTTTTTTGTCATCTTCTAGTAATTCATAAGGAAGTCGACAGGGTTGAGCACATTTACCACGGTTTCCAGAACGACCACCTAGCATGCTAGAGAATAAACATTGACCAGAATAAGAGATGCATAAAGCACCATGGGCAAAACATTCAATTTCAATATTCGTATTTTTACAAATATAGTTGATTTCGTCCATAGAAAACTCTCGGGCTAATACCACTCTTTTAAAGCCTAGTTTCTCTAATTCTAAAACACCATTTAAGTTATGGACTGTCATTTGTGTACTGCCATGAATGGGCAAATCAGGGAAAAGCTGCATTAGTTTAAGTGCAAATCCTAAATCTTGTACGATGATGGCATCGATTCCATATTCATAGGCTGTTTTAGCTAAATCTAGGGCTGCTTCAAATTCATCATCTTTGATCAGTGTATTTAAGGTTAGATTTGTTTTGACACCACGAATTTTAGCATATTGTATGGCTTTTTCTAGATCTTTTAAATTAAAGTTGTGAGCAAAGGCTCTGGCACTAAAAGTGTCGGCTCCAAAATACACGCTATCTGCACCATTTTGAACGGTTGCTTTTAGGCATTCAAAGTCACCAACTGGTGAAAGTAATTCCAACATAATATAATACTCCTTTTCTTGGATATTATATCACAAAATGAAATAAATTGTAAGTTTTTGTAATATTTAAGTTTTGACTTTTTGCTAGTGAAGGGTGTAATATATCATTTTTGCAACACTGCGTAAGCGACCAAACGAGCGAAGCGAGTGCGATTGGAGCAACCTACAGATAAATAATTGATTTGGTAGGTTGCGACACACAAAGTGTAAAAAAATGATATATTACACCCTTCACTAGCAAAAAGTCGAAACTTGAAAAAGATTTTAGTTGACGAACTAAAAAGCAAATGATAAAATTGGGTTATCAACAAGTAAATGATACGACATAATGTCCAAAATGGGAGGTAAGATATGAAAATGAAATGTAAAAATGAGGGAAGAAATACCAAAGTTCAGAACAATGTGCTTATTACAATAGTACTTAGTTTTAGTATTTTATTTGGTTTATTGACAATTCAAAATGAAGCGGTTAATGAAACCAATCAGACAAGTAATAGTAGTAATAATAAGGCAACACAAACTGGCACTAGCAATACGACCAATGGAACGACAAATAGTAAAAATACTAGTAATGCAACAGGGAACACAACGAAAAAAAATACAACCACGAATGGAAACAATACGGCTAATAGCACGAATGCATCTAATACTACAAATAACACGACGACAACAAAATCAAGTAATGCCAATTTGAGTAATTTAGGGATAAAACCACATGATTTTAGTGGATTTAAGGCGGGTACGACTTCTTACAAAGCGGTTGTTCCAGAAAGTACAAAGACAATAGAGGTTTATGCTAAAGCACAAGACACCAAAGCAAAAGTTACTGGCACAGGAAAGAAAACGTTGGAAAGTGGAGATAATAAAGTAGATGTAGTAGTTACAGCAGAAGATGGAACGGAAAAAACATATACAATCAACATTACTCGTGGAGAACAAGAAGGGGAAAACGAAGAAAATAGTGGAAATGGTTTATCAGAATTAAAAATTAGTAATTTGGACTTATCACCAGAGTTTAATACAAATGTATATGAATATACAGCTAAATATATAGGAGAAGATACTAAATTAGAGATGGAAGCAATACCAACAGATGAAGATTATCTTGTGGAAGTAACTGGTAATGAAAATTTGCAAGAAGGAGAAAATACGATTACGATACTGGTTTCTGACAAACATGGAAATAATGTAGCAACTTATCAAATCACATTAGATAAAAGTCTTGTAGATGAAGAAGCCATCGCCAAAGAGGAAGCAGAAAAGAAAGCAAGGGAACAGAAAACAATGATAGGGATTGTTGTGGCTGTTGTAATTTTAATTGCCATCGTTGTATTTATTGTCTTAAAGCACAGAAAAAATCAAAGTATAGCGGAGGATTATTCAGGAGTTTCTTTGTATGGAAAGAATAATTATGATGACGAAGAAGAAAAAGAAGAACTTCCAAAATCATTCATGAAAGACGAGGTTGAAGAAACAGCAAATAGCTCAGAGGAAAAAGGGGAAGAAATGTTAGAAGGTTCCGATACAGAGGAAGATGTGGCTGAACCAGAAGAAGATTATGAGACAGAGAGTAAAGGAAAGAAGAAAAAGGAAAAACATAAAGGTAAGAGATTTAAAGAATAAAAAACGAATTTAAAAATTTCTAAGTGGCGGCAATCGCAAAGAAATTCTATAAATTCCCACTAAAAAACTCCCTATTTTAAGGGAGTTTTTGTTTAGAAAAGGATTAGCAACATCCTCCTCTGTTACCACCGCAACAACAGCAGATTAATAATATTAGGATTATAATCCAGCAACAGTCATCACCGAAACCGAATCCACATCCGCATCCTCTATTTTCTGGCATAGTCTAGCCCCCCTTCCATAAAGAAATATGTTTTCTTTTGTTTGTTTCCTTTGTATGTTATATAATATGTGGAAGGAAAAAATGTGTTACAAATATATTTAGAAATTAATAAAAGAAAAAATAACTTATATAAAATATAGAATTGTGAAATCAAGAAAAGCATGTTATAATGCGAGAGTAGTTGAAAACTAGGCATAAAGAAAGGAGAAAAAATTTGAATCTTTATCAAACAGTGGCATTTTTATTTTTTCCTGATCACTTTGGCAAATGTAGATTTAGATTTATGAATGAAATTCCTACTGAATATAAGAAGATAACAGTATGGAATTATGTTCATCATTATGATATAGTTGCTTTTGAAATGGATCAAAAAAATATGTAGAACATATGGAAATTTTATGTAAAATATGATATAATAAATTTAGGGTTTATGTATATAGAGTTAATTCCTGTATTTACCAATTGGTGGAGGAAAACTCCTCCTATTTGTGGTTAACATGGATAACAAAAAAATGATTGGAGGACATGAATATGAAAAAAAGAATGGAAAAAAAGATCTTAGTAACGTTTGTAATGGTGGCTATTATTGGTATCATTACAGAAGGGATTTGTGGAGTTTTTTATGAAAATCGGAAAACGTTCATTACTTTTGACACCATAGCAGGTGCAGGAATGTTGGCACTGTTGTATCTGGTATGTATAGGGAACAATAATATACGGAGACACAAGAAATTAATTATATTAGGAATAATTGATTTTTTTGTGATAATGTTGTTTCTTATAATGACTATTATCAGCCAAGGTGAGAGCGAAATTTTCACACCAATAACTTATATGAGTGAATGCATTATACTTAGTATAATATTTATAAGCGTAAGTATTATTGGTGTTTACCACGGCAAGGAATTGCTTGAGGAAGACAGATTATAATTTCCGTCCAAAAAAAGACTTTTTCTCTTTCATAAGGGAGGAAGTCTTTTTTCTCATGTTATAGGAAAGTTTTCTAAACTTCCTATAATATAAAGCATTTCACAGAAAATTACTTTGCAATTTTTATGAGTGAACGAATACAGATTTTATTTTAAAATATCCCAAAACTGAAAAAATTTATTGAGAAAGCAAAAAGATTATGATAAAATACCCTTAAAATATAAAACAGATGAAAGGGTAAGAGCAATCTATATAAAAATAGAAAGTTTAGTTATACCAAAAATATATCACATAAATACTTAGGAAGGAATGAAATAAAAAGTGTCAGAAAAAGCAAAAAAAGTAGAAGAAATATTCAGTGATTATAAAACCAATTCCAATCTAAAATACGCAGAAATCAGAAGTCTAAATGTGATCAAAAAGACCAATACCTTGCAAGTCATTTTATACTTAGACGAATACATAGAAATCAAAGAGATATGGTATTTTGAAAACTTTTTAAAACAAAGATTTCAATTTGAACACATAGATATCAACATAGAATATCACGAAAAAGTAGAAAAAAAGTCCATACCAGAAGAATGGAAAAATATCATAGCTTATATGTCACACAAATACCCACTAGCCAAACCCATGTTGCTACTAAAAAGTGACGTAACAGTAGAAGAAAAGACCATTCATATCAAAATGCACATCCAAGGAGCCGACTTTTTAAAAGCCAAAAAAACAGACCAAGAATTGCAAAAAACCATAAAAAACTTATTTGGAGAGGAATATATCATTGATCTCACAGAAGATTTATCCAAAAAAGAAATGAGTGAAATCCGTAAAAACATCCAAAAGCAAGAAGCTGAGATGATAGCCCATATCGAAGAAGAAAACAGACAACATGCCATGGAAAAAGAAAATCCAGATATGGTACCAGAATATCATGACATAGATTATGCTCCACCAATCGATTTAGAAGGGTATATTCCACCAGAGGAAATGGAAATGCCAAGTCCACAAGAGCAAGAATACATTATGGGAAAACCATCCAAAGCCAAAGAAAAGCACATGAAAATCAAAGATATTACCGCCAATGACGGAAGAGTAACCTTAGAAGGAAGAATCGTTACAACAGATGTACGAGAAACCAAGTCAGGCAAAGGAATGATCATTTTTGATTTGTATGATGGCACAGGAACCATTACCTGTAAATCTTTTGCCAAAGATTATGCCGAAGGACAAGAAATTGTAGAAAAAATAAAAACAGCCACAGCCATTAAAACCATAGGAAAAGCGGGATTAGACACCTATGCTGGCGACATTACCGTAATTGCCAATACCATTATAGAGACCAATAGCGAACTTCCAGAATTGCCAACGGAAGAAGAACAGGAGGAAACGCCACTCATTTTAGGAACTACACAAAATATTACCGATCCATTAGTAAAAGTGGAAGATTTAGGCGTTGATGACGGAAAAATAGTATTACAAGGAGAAGTCATTTTTACAGAAGACAGAACTCTAAAATCAGGAAAAACATTATTTAGTTTTGACCTATATGATGGTACCAGTACCATTACTTGTAAAGCTTTTTTGGAAAAAGAAAAAGCAAAAAGAATGATAAAAAGAATTCAAAATGCCAAAGGACTTAAAATAGCTGGAACTGCTCAAATGGACACCTTTTCCAATGAATTAACTGTTATGGCAAATACCATTATAGAAACCGAAGGACTAAAAAAAGAAACAAGACAAGACAATAGCGAAGTAAAGAGAGTAGAATTACACATGCATACGCAAATGAGCCAAATGGATGCCATGACATCAGCCAAAGATTTAATCAAAAGAGCCATGAAATGGGGCATGAAATCCATAGCCATTACCGATCATGGTGTGGTACAAGCCTTTCCAGAAGCCCATAAAATGTTAGGATATGATAATCCAGACATGAAGATTTTGTATGGCGTAGAGGCGTATTTAGCACCAGACAAAAATGCCATTGTGACCAATAGCAAAGGACAAGAGATTGATACCACTTACTGTGTACTGGATTTAGAGACCACAGGTTTTTCAGCAACCACAGAAAAGATTACAGAAGTCGGCATTATGAAAGTAAAAAACGGAGAAGTGATTGACCAATTTAGTTGTTTTGTCAATCCCCAAAAACACATTCCACAAAGAGTAACAGAAGTTACGAATATAACAGATGACATGGTAAAAGATGCCGAAACGATTGAACAAGTCTTTCCCCAAATTTTAGCCTTTATCGAAGGCTCTGTTTTAGTTGCCCATAATGCACCATTTGACATGGGATTTTTAAAGCAAAATGCGATAAATTTGGGATATGAATTTGATTATACGTATTTAGATACTTTAAGTTTAGCCAAAGATTTATTTCCAGATTATAAGAAATATAAATTAGGAAAAATTGCGGAAAATCTAGGAATTAAAGTAGAAGTAGCTCATCGTGCCTTAGATGATGTCGATACAACTGTTAAAGTTTTTCATGTTATGTTAGACATGTTGAAGAAACGTGGTGCTAAAACAGTAGATGATATTGACGAAGTTAGTAGCACAGAAGAGGCAAAAAAAGAGGAATATAAAAAATTAAAAACCTATCATGCCATCATTTTAGCCAAAAACTATGTGGGCTTACGAAATTTATATCGATTAGTTTCTCTTTCTCATTTAGATTATTTTTACAGAAAGCCTAGAATTTTAAAGAGTTTGTATAAAAAATATTCCGAGGGATTAATCTTAGGAAGTGCCTGTGAAGCAGGTGAATTGTATCAAGCTATTGAGCTAGGAAGAACCGATGATGAAATTGAAGCCATTGCGAATGACTATGACTATTTAGAAATTCAACCAACAGGGAATAATCAATTTTTAATCAGAAGAGAAATTGTCAAAGATGAAGAGACCTTGCGTGATATTAATCGAAAGATTGTCGACTTAGGAGAAAAGTTAAATAAGCCAGTGGTAGCAACAGGTGATGTCCATTTTATGGATCCACAAGACGAAATTTACAGGCGTATTTTAGAAGCAGGACAAGGCTATGAAGATGCAGACAATCAAGCACCGTTATATTTAAGAACAACGGAAGAAATGCTAGAGGAGTTTAGTTATTTAGGAAAAGAGAAAGCCTATGAAGTAGTAGTCACAAACACCAATTTAATTGCCGATCTGTGTGACCAAATCAGTCCGATCTCGCCGGAAAAATGTCCACCACATATTCCGGGGTGCGAACAGACCATTAAAGATATTGCTTATGATAAAGCCCATGAATTATATGGTGATCCCTTGCCAGAGTTAGTACAAGACAGATTAGACAAAGAATTAGATTCGATTATCAAAAATGGTTTTTCAGTTATGTACATCATTGCCCAAAAATTAGTATGGAAATCCAATGAAGATGGCTATATTGTAGGCTCAAGAGGTTCTGTTGGTTCCTCTTTTGCGGCTAACATGACAGGAATTACAGAGGTAAATTCATTACCTCCTCATTATCGATGTCCCAATTGTAAATATTCGGATTTTACAGACTATGGCTGTAAGAATGGATTTGATTTACCAGATAAAGCATGCCCAAAATGTGGACATGCCTTAGATAAAGATGGAATGGATATACCATTTGAAACCTTTTTAGGTTTTAATGGTGACAAGGAACCAGATATTGATTTGAATTTTTCTGGAGAATATCAAGCCAAAGCCCATAAATATACAGAAGTTATTTTTGGAAAAGGTACTACATTTAAAGCAGGAACCATAGGAACGATAGCAGATAAGACAGCTTTTGGCTATGTAAAAAAGTATTTTGAAGAGAGAAATATTCCCATTAATCGAGCAGAAACCCAAAGATTAGCAACTGGTTGTACAGGAATCAAAAGGACGACTGGACAGCATCCAGGGGGAATTATTGTTGTACCAAAAGGAAGGGAAATCTATGAGTTTTGTCCCGTACAACATCCAGCAGATGACCCAAAATCAGATATTATAACCACTCATTTTGATTATCACTCCATTGACCAAAATTTATTAAAGTTGGATATATTAGGGCATGATGATCCAACCATGATCAGAATGTTACAAGATATCACAGGGAAAGACCCAACTAAAGTGCCATTAGATGACAAAGAAACAATGTCAATCTTTAGTTCTACAAAGGCATTAGGGGTTACACCAGAGCAAATTCATTCCGAAGTAGGAAGCTTTGGCGTACCAGAATTTGGAACAAAATTCGTAAGACGGTATGTTAGTTGACACAAGACCAACCACATTTGATGAGTTAATCCGAATTTCAGGGTTATCACATGGTACCGATGTGTGGTTAGGAAATGCTCAAAGCTTGATTGAAGCGGGAACTGTGACTCTGCAAGATGCCATTTGTTGTCGTGATGATATTATGATTTATTTAATCAAACAAGGTTTACCACCCAATCCAGCTTTCAAAATCATGGAAACGGTTCGTAAAGGAAAAGCCTTAAAAGACCCAGAAAAATGGGCAGAATATGTCGCATTAATGAAGGAGCATGATGTGCCAGATTGGTATATCAAATCTTGTGAAAAAATAAAATACATGTTCCCAAAAGCCCATGCAGCAGCTTATGTAACGAATGCTTTTCGTATTGCTTGGTTTAAAGTCCATGAACCATTAGCTTATTATGCCGCTTATTTCTCTATCAGAGCAGATGAATTTGATAGTGAATATATGATTTATGGAAAAGAAAAGGTAAAAAACAAGATGAAAGAAATTGATTTAGCAGGAAATAGCGCAACTGTCAAAGAAAAGAATATGTATGCCATTTTAGAGTTGGTTTTAGAAATGTATGAAAGAGGCTTCAACTTTTTGCCAATTGATTTATATCAATCTCATAGTACAAAGTTTTTGGTAGAAGAGGCCGGAATTAGACCACCATTAAATAGTATCCCTGGATTGGGAACTGTGGCAGCTTTAGGAATTGAAAAGGCTCGTGAAGAAGGAAAATTTATGTCCATTGATGACCTAAAAATACGTTCTAAAGTGGGAACAGCTGTGACAGATTTACTCAAGAAATTTGGCTGTTTGGAGGGTATGAGTCAAAGTAATCAAATGAGCTTGTTTGGCTAATGTGCAATGGGGATTTCTTAGCTGTAGCACTTTAGTGCGTACAGATAAGTTATGCCTTTAGGTTCGTTTCCTTTTGCACATGGCATAACCTTCCTTTGCCAAAAGCCGAAACTTGAAACTAACTTCATATTGATACTCTTAAATACATATGATATAATGCTCCAAAAGGAGATGAAACATTTGATCAAAAGAAAAAGTAATAAAAATATAAGTATAAGACGACTAATAGCTACTGTAATTATATTTGTAAGCATAATTATAGTAGCATACTTTGCTGAGAGAATTAATGATAAGTCAAATGATGTACAAAGTGATGCCAATGTTTTAAGTCAAATTACATATTCTCGTTTAGAAAATATTCCAGAATATTCTGGTGAAATATGCGTGAAAATTAATGATAATAAGCCATATTTTAGTGAATCTGATTATACAACAGACGCTTTTGAAAATTACAGTGAATTAGATTATTTGGGAAGATGTGGAGTAGCTTATGCAAACATATGCAAGGAAATAATGCCACCAGAAGGTGATGAAAGAGGTAATATTAGTTCTGTTCATCCAACAGGGTGGAAACAAGCTAAATTTAATGGAGAATACTTATATAATAGATGCCACTTGATAGCACATAGTTTATCAGATGAAGATGCTAATAAACAAAATTTAATTACAGGAACAAGATATTTTAATGTTCAAGGGATGTTACCAATTGAAAGATTAGTATATGAATATATTGACAAAAATGCAAACAATCATGTTCTATATAGAGTTACGCCTATTTTTAAAGGAGAAAATCTTTTAGCAAGTGGTGTGGAAATGGAAGCCTATTCGGTAGAAGATAATGGAAAAGGATTGTCTTTTAATATTTTTGTTTATAATGTGACACCAGGAGCTAATATAGACTATACAACGGGAGAATTGCTTAACAACTAGTTGACAAATGGTGTTGAACAATATATAATTACTCTAAATTTAAATCTTTTCTGCTATATTTCAATAGTAGTTTTTCCAAGAAGAAAAATTTGAATAGGAGAGTGATGTTTATTGAATTTAGATTTAATCAATAACATAGTTAATGATGTTAAAAATAATAAATTTGTTCAAAACTTTATCAAAGAATTACAAAGTTATTTAGAAAGTAGTATATCCAATTATGAAAATATTGAAAAGGAGGACATATCATTGGTTAATCCTACTCATAATGGAATTAAAATAACAGCAAAATATAGAGATAAAATGCTTGTAGAAAGAAGCCATATTTTAAATAATTATGCAAAACAAACATTGGATAAAGGGCAAATGTATTACATTTATAACAAAAATTCCAAACTAGAAAATGGTTATAATTTATGCGTTTGCGGAGAAGGAAAAAGCCATGCTATTATGGAAGAAACTAAAGATATCCTACCAAATGGGGCTACAATAGGAAGTGTGTTAAGAAAATCTGGAAATAGTTATATTTTGGATGAAGAAGCAACTAAAGAAATTGAAGAAGAAATAAATAATATGAAAGATGAATTAGTAAAAGAGCAAACCGAGTTCTTAGAAAGCAAAAGAGTGGAAGGGCATATTTATGAAATGTCAGAGAATGTTGGTGATAGCGTATGGCTATTTGATGTTACAAATGGCAGTAATGAAGGAATAGAGGAAATAGAGTTTCCGAAAGAATTGTTAAAGGATAAAAAAGAAGGAGACTTTTTTGTATATAAAAATGGAGAATATCAAAATTATCTACCATAATAGTGATGGTAAAGACTTTAATATTATTGTAATAGATTGATTATTGGAGGAATACAGATGAAAATACGAATTAAAAATAGTAACTTAATTTCAATGAGTGAAAATAGAAAGCAATACGAAGAAAATGTAGACATTTTAATACAAGACAAAAAAATCGTAAAAATTGATAAAGAAATCAGTGAAACAGTAGACCAAACAATCGATGCCACAGGAAAAATCATCCTGCCAGGTTTGATTAATACACATTCTCATATCAGTATGAGTATTTTTAGAGAAACGGTAGATGGTTATAAAACCCAAGATTGGTTAAAAGAAAAGATTTGGCCAATGGAGGACAAGCTAAAAGAAGAAGACATTTACTGGGCAACGCTTTTATCTTGTATCGAGATGATAAAAACAGGAACCACAACAGTAAATGATATGTATTTTATGACAGACCAAATTATAGAGGCAGTCTTAAAAGCGGGGATCAGACTACAGACTACTCGCACATTAATGGGATATGAAGAAAAAGATGAAAAACGATTAGTTGAATTAGAAGAATTAATTGAAAAATATCAACAAGAAACGATTAGCTTTAATGTGGGAATTCATGGATTATATACCAGTAATGAATCCTATGTGAAAAAATGTATTCAATTTGCCAAACAAAGAAATTTGCCAGTCCACATGCACTTCTGTGAAAATGAACAGGAAAAAGAAGATATTAAAAGGGAATATCACGTGCAAAGTCCAATGGAAGTAATCAAAAGGGATTTTTTGGAAACACATAATATATTGGCTCATAGTGTAAAATTAGATAGCAAAGACATCCAAGAATTAGCACACACAAACAGTTATGTATCACATTGTCCTGTTAGTAATTTAAAATTGGGTTGTGGGGTAGCCAACATAAAAGAAATGTTAGAAAATAATATTTGTGTATCTTTAGGAACCGATGGACAAGGAAGTGGAAGCAACTTAGATATGTTTGAAACCATGAAGTTTACAGCTTTATTGCAAAAGGGGTGGAACGAGCAACCAGAGATTATGCCTGCTTATGAAGTTCTAAAAATGGCAACGATTAATGGTGCAAAGACTTTAGGATTAGAAAAACAAATTGGAAGTATAGAAGTAGGGAAAAATGCCGATCTTATTATGATAGATTTAAACGAAATTATAACACAGCCAATGAATAATGTGTTTGCAGAGATTGTTTATAATGCAAAAGGAAGCAATGTACAAATGACAATGATAAATGGAAAAGTGCTTATGCAAGATAGAAAGATAGATGGACTAGAAGAAGAGAAAATTGTTCATAAGTGTAATGAAATTATTAAAAGAATTGAAAAATAGAAGGGGAGATAAAGATGTTAGAAAATGCAATTACAATCAATGAAATTTTTACTGTAAAAAATATAATCATTTATTTTATTGTAATAAATTTATTTGGCTTTTTTATTATGTGGCTGGATAAAAGAAAGGCCAAAAAAGGAGCCTGGAGAATTCCTGAAAAAACATTGTTTATTGTGACTGCTTTGGGTGGAGGGATTGGAACGATTGCTGGTATGTATACGTTTCGACATAAGACACAAAAGCTTAATTTCGTGATTGGTTTTCCGTTTATTACGATTTTAGAGATAATTGCTATTATTTATTGGGGATTTTTTAAATAGGAGTAAGGTTTATGAAAGAAAAAGAAATAAAAAAAGAAGTGAAAACATTAGCCAAACAAAAAGAATTTGAACAGATTTATCAACAATATGGACCCCAATATTTTAGAAAATATGTTTCTCGTAAGTTTAGAAAGGAAGATTTAAAAAAGTTAAAAAGAGAAGGAAAATATTTAGATATTTATGAAAGATATGGAGAAAAGGTATTAGATTATTTATATATCTATTGTAAAGATATTGAAAATGAAGTGGGAAAAAAAAGAAGTATACCAATGAAAATAATCTATGAATGTATAGATTGGTTAAAATCAATTGTAATTTTAAATTCAGTTGTGGCATTAGGTTTTGCAGAAATCTACGAAACAAACAAAATGATAAATTCTCAAAAATATGCTGAAGAAATTGAAGAGTACAAAGATAAAGTAAAAGAGTATTCTAAAAAATTTGATATTCATAGGCAAAGTGATATGAAAATCATTATGAGGATGATAAAAGACATGCATGAAACTATTAGAGGTTATGGAAAGCCTAAAATAGATGCGTTAGGTTATCGAGGTATGGATGTAATAGATGAAGAAGGTATTGGTGTTTGTAGAAATATGGCTCCAAGTATTGTAGATAAATTGAATGCAGTCAATCCAGAATATAATGCTAGAATAGTATCACTATACGAAAAAACAGAGGGTTTGGAAGAGGCAAAAATAGAACATAATTTGATTGATGGTAACGTTAGAACTAATATCAAAGGAAATATAAAAAGAATTTATATAGATGAGCGAATACTAACATGTATCATAAATACAGAAGAATATTATAAGCAGATAGACTATGATAACAATGGAAACATAACAAGGCAGATAATGGCAAATCAAGAAAATCAAACAAGTACTTTTTATAAAAATAATGGGGATATAGATTTTGTTACTATAATTAAGGAAGGATATAAAACAACTAAATATTATGATGAAAAAGGTAAAGAGATTAAAAACAAGAAAGAGAGAACGGATGAAAATAATATATTTTTGAGAGAAAATACATTACAGAGTAATTTAGATGAACAAGTAAGAGTTCAAGAAATACAAGAAGTAATATGGGGAAATCATGTAGTGGTTGCAGTAGATATTAAGAAAGATAATGTGACTTTAATAATAGATCCAACCAATAGTGCATTAGGCTTTTTTAAAGATGGAGAAATAAGGATGTTTAATGAAAAACAACAAAATGAAGCAATATATGATAAAAGATTTTTTGGAAATATAAAGGAAGGAGGAATTAAAGCAGTATTAGAATATCCGATTGATTATATAAAAAGCTTTAAAGAGCCGAATTTAAGTATGGAAGAATTAGAAGAAAAATACGGTTTAGAAGCACAAAATAAGATGTTAGAGGAAATAGAAAGAGAAGATGAAAAAGAAAACCAAGAAAAGAGGAAAGATGTAAAGACCTTTAAACAGGATTATAAAATAGACAAAGGAATCACCTATAACTTTGATACCAATACAGTAACCATGACACCTGAAGCAAGACAAAAAGAAGAAGAGACAAGAGGATACTAAAATGAAGAATTATGTTAGATATACATAAAGGAGAAATCTGAAAATGCTAGAAAAATAAGCTATTCAGGTTTTTTTGATTTTTATAAAGAAAGAAAAAATAAGTGCACATAAAAAGTAAAAAAATAAAGAAAGAAATAAAATATTATATCAACCAAATTAAAATGTGAACAAATTGTGAAATAAAATCAAGCAATTTAAGTTATTCACAAAGTTATCCACAGTTTCCACAAATAAAAAATCAAGATGGTGAAAAATGGAAATAGAAAAAAAGGGAAACATAAAAGTGAAAAGGAAACATAATTGTAACAAGAATGAAATATGGTTGTAACTATTTTGTAAAATAATAACGAAATTTGTAAAAAGGCATATAATAAATATAGTAAATATTATGTAGGAGAAAAAATATGTTGCATAAATTCAAATATATATTAAATAGAAATAGATGCTGTTGTGAAACAGAAATAAGTAAAGAACAATTAAAAAAAATGATAGACAGAGGAGCTATCTTAATAGATGTTAGAAGTCCACAAGAATTTGCAGAAGGACATTTGGAAAATGCCATTTCCTTGCCAGAGTACGAAATAGATGAAAAAGTTGAAGATATTTTACCTGACCAATCGCAAGTTTTGATCGTTTATTGTAGTACAGGTCATAGAAGTCAAAAAGCACAAAAGGAATTAGAAAAACTTGGTTATCAAAAAGTATATAATTTGTGTAAAGGTTTAGAAAATATTTATTAATGTAAATAGCAATTAATTCAAGTTTCGACTTTTTGCCAGTGAGGGGTGTAATCTATCATTTTTTTACACTTTGTGTGTCGCAACCTACCAAATTAATTATTTATCTGTAGGTTGCTCCAATCGCACTCGCGTTGCTCGTTTGGTCGCTTACGCAGTGTTGCAAAAATGATAGATTGCACCCTTCACTGGCAAAAAGTCGAAACTTGAAGCAATTAAACATTGAACATTTTAATCTTTTATGCTAAAATGACACAAGAAGGATGTGCAATGTGCAATGGGGACGTTTCCTTTTGCACATGGAGTATAAATATTGAAGTATAGCATTGTCATTTCATGTGCAAAAGGAAACGTCCCCATTGCACATTGCACGCCAAAAAGAGTGGAGGAAATATGAATAACAGACAAGAACACATCAGAAATTTTAGTATCATTGCCCATATCGACCATGGAAAGTCAACTTTAGCAGATCGACTAATTGAAATGACAGGGGTATTATCTAAAAGAGAAATGGAAAGCCAAGTGTTAGACAACATGGAAATTGAAAAAGAAAGAGGCATTACAATAAAGTCACAAGCGGTAAGGATGATTTATCGAGCGAAAGATGGACAAGAGTATACCTTGAATTTGATAGATACACCAGGGCATGTGGATTTTAATTATGAAGTATCCAGAAGCTTAGCAGCCTGTGATGGTGCTGTTCTAGTTGTGGATTCTAGCCAAGGAGTAGAGGCACAAACTTTAGCAAATGTGTATCTAGCTATTGATCATAATTTGGAGATCTTACCAGTTTTAAATAAAATAGATTTGCCAAATGCAAGAGTAGAAGAAGTAAAACAGGAAATAGAAGATATTATAGGAATACCAGCTGAAGATGCTCCCTGTATTTCAGCCAAATCAGGATTGAATGTGGAAGAAGTATTAGAAAGAATTGTAACAGATTTGCCAGCTCCCAAGGGAGATGAAAATGAGAAAGCTAAATGTTTAATCTTTGATTCGTATTATGATAATTATAAGGGTGCAGTAGCCTATGTAAGAGTGGTAGATGGTACGATTAAAGTAGGAGATGAAATTCGATTAATGGCAACGAATAAAACTTTTACGGTAGCAGAAGTAGGCTATTTTATACCAGGTTCTTATATGCCAACCAATGAAATCAAAGCAGGAGAAGTTGGTTATGTGGCAGCCAGTATCAAAAATTTGTCAGACATTCATGTAGGAGATACGATTACTTTAAAGGATCACCCAGCAGAGGAACCACTAAAAGGCTACAAAAAAGTAACACCAATGGTTTATTGTGGATTATATCCAATCGATGGTAGTCAATATGAAGCTTTAAAAGAAGCGTTAGAAAAATTATCCTTGAATGATGCTGCTTTAGAATATGAAGCAGAAACATCAGTTGCTTTAGGTTTTGGGTTTCGTTGTGGATTTTTAGGATTACTACATTTAGAAATTATAGAAGAGAGATTAGACAGGGAATTTGATTTAGGACTGATTACAACAGCACCATCGGTTATCTACAAAGTCTATAAAACAGATGGCGAAGTAATCGAATTATACAATCCAGAAGATTTGCCAAAGCCACAGGAAATTTCCTATATCGAAGAACCTTTTGTAACCGCTAATATTTTGACGCCAAAAGATTATGTAGGGAACATTATGGAATTATGCCAAAGAAGGCGTGGCGTTTACATTGATATGAAATATTTAGATGAAAATAGAGTGACTTTAGTATATGAAATGCCATTAAATGAAATTATCTATGACTTTTTTGACAATCTAAAATCCAAAACAAAGGGATATGCTTCTTTAGACTATGAATTCAAAGAATATAGAAAATCCAATTTAGTCAAATTGGACATTCACATCAATGGAGAACCAGTGGATGCTCTAAGCTTTATTGTTCACAAAGATAGCGCTTATGACAGAGGCAAGAAAATGGTAGAAAAATTAAAAACAGTGATCCCAAGAAAATTATTTAAAATACCAATTCAGGCTGCCATTGGGGGACAAATTATTGCAAGGGAAACGATTTCAGCTATGCGAAAAGATGTATTGGCTAAGTGTTATGGTGGAGATATTACAAGAAAGAAAAAATTATTAGAAAAGCAAAAAAGAGGAAAAAAGAAAATGCGTGAGATTGGAAATGTGGAGATCCCACAAGAGGCTTTTTTGTCTGTGCTAAAGTTAGATGATGAATCCTAAAATGCAATGAATTAAAATAAAAGAAAGGGTGAAGAAAATGGAAAAAGAAATTTACAATGACCAAATTGAAGGAAGAAATGCCGTATTAGAGTTACTAGAAAGTGGCAAAGACATCAATAAAATATTTATCACAAAAGGAGAAAGGCATGGTTCCATTAACAAAATCATCCGTATAGCAAAAGAAAATAAAGTGATTTTAGTAGAAAGAGAAAAAAGGCAAATGGAAGAAATGAGTCAAACGCAAAACTATCAAGGAGTAATTGCCTTAGTGCCACCCTATGAATATTGCGAAGTGGAAGACATTTTACAAGAAGCCAAGCAAAGAGGGGAAGAACCATTTGTGTTAATCTTAGATGGTATTCAAGATCCGCATAACTTAGGTTCTATTATAAGAACGGCTGAAACAGCGGGAGTTCATGGAATTATCTTACCAAAAAGAAGAGCAGCTACTGTGAATAGTACAGTTAATAAAGTATCAGCAGGAGCTGTACAACACATGAAAATAGCAAGAGTAACCAATATATCAGATACCATAGAACAATTAAAAAAAGAAGGTCTTTGGATTTGCGGAACAGACATGAATACAAACAGTAATTACTATGAGCAAGATTTCAAAGGAGCGATTGGAATTGTAATAGGAAATGAAGGAAGTGGAATTAGTCCAAAAGTAAAAAACAATTGTGACTTTTTAGTTAAAATTCCGATGAAGGGAAAAATAACCTCATTAAATGCTTCTGTTTCAGCAGGAATTGTTATGTATGAAGCAATAAGACAAAGGGGACAGGCTTAATTTGTCTCAAAGAACTTAGATGGGAGGAAAAGATATGATAATGCCAAGAAAAGCGAGAAGAATGATAATAATAGTAGCTACCATAGTAGTAATATCCATAATAGCAATGGCATTTCTTCTATTGTACATAAATACAGATATGTTTAAATCTAGTTCAACTCTATTTACGGAATACATTGGGCAAAATTTAGAAAATGGGAAGGCAGTTTATGACAAAATGGATGCAAGTGAGTATGATACATTATTAGAACAAAATAAATACACAACGGAAACACAAATGAAAGTAAATTATACAACTAATCTAGGAACAAGTTCAGAAAACTCACAAAATTCAATTAGTCAATTAAACTTAAAGATAAATGGACAGACAGATAGTAGCAAACAATATAAGTATCAAGATATCAGCCTTTTAAGTAATGAGCAAAAAATAGCACAAATAGAATATATCCAAAATGGGTTAACGCATGGAATTAAATTTTCAGATTTATTTAATCAATATCTATTGGTAAATAATGAAAATTTGAAAGGATTCTTTCAAAAAATAGGTTATACAGAACAACAATTGGAAAATATACCAGATACGATCGAATTGAATCAGGATTTAAAAAGTATTTTTCAATTTTCAAAAGAAGAAGAACAAAATTTAAAAACAAAGTATTTAAGCATAATCAAAAGTAATACTTCAAAAGATAATTTCTCCAAGCAAAGGGATCAAACAATCCAAATAGCACAAAATAATATAAAAGCCAATGCTTATGTTTTAACAATGAATAAAGAACAACTAAATAATATTTCAATAAAATTGTTAGAAGAGATAAAACAAGATGAAACTATTTTAACGAAAATAGATGAATTGCAAACTATCATACAACCATTCCAATTAGAAGATACGATTGATGTAAGAGAACAATTTGTGAAAAAAGTGGAAAATCTTATTAACGAAATCACGAAAAATAATATAGGAAAAGAGGAAACGAAAATCATCGTTTATGAAAGTAATAAAACTACGATTAGAACGATCCTAGAACACCCTGATTATGTAATTAAAATCGATTTTTTCCCTTCTGAAACAGAGGAATATGTACAATTATCTTATCAAGATATATCATCAGAAGAGGAAAAAGTTCTTACTTATAAAAAAGGAAAGGAAGAGACCAGTGTTGTTTTTACCAATAAAAACAATGGAAAAACAACACAATATAGTTATATTGTTAAGGAAGAAATAAGGGAAAATCATCGTCAAAGAACGATGGTTGCTAATTATGAAGATGAATCCAATCGAGTAGAGGCAACCATCGAACAAGGTACTAATATAGTAAATAGCCTTGAAAATGAAGTGGTTTTAAAAGAAGGAGATGCGATTAATCTAAGTGAATTAGAAGCAGAACAAGTACAAGCTATATTAGAACGAGTAAATGCTGGTATTGCTCAAAAAACAGATGAAATTATGGCAAATACTATAAAAACAGAAGATGTAAGGAATTTAGGAGAAACCCTTGGAATAGTAGAACAAGAATCATCATTTGAGGCAAGAGGCGTTACAGAAACAGAGAAAAATCGATTTAATTCAAAATTTGAAATTTTGCAAGGAGAAGAATTAGATAGTACTGCAATATTAAATTTAATTAATGCGATTCAAGAGAATTTAGTGGATTTAGAAGTAATATCTAATACAGAATTAAGATTGAAATTAGATCGTTTTCATAAAAAAGAAGAAGCAGCTACCACTTTAAGCTCTTTTATTGAAAATAATAAAAGTAGAAAATATAATGTTAAAGTAGAATATGAGGAAGCAACAGGATTAGTAAAAGATATGGTATTGACCATGTTAGAAAAATAATAAAAGTATTTGTGAATAAAGCCAAAATCAATTCGTTTTCAGGTTGATTTTGGTTTTTTAGAAGGCTGGAAAAATTTGCTTAGGGAAAAAGAGAAATTTTTTTTAAAAAAGTGTTGACAAACAAAAAAAACTATCGTATAATAAAAATCGTCCCACAAAAATGGGACAACAAAAAGTACATTGAAAAGTAAACAATAAAATCCTTTAGAGAATAAACCGA
>CANONT010000011.1 GCA_947567695.1 uncultured Clostridium sp. | reverse complement strand
TGCATCCTTCTGGAAAATATATTACTAATTGTTATAATATTGGAAAGTGTAGTGTCATAAGGAATGGCAGTGAATGGAATGTTCCTCGTGTGGGTGGCATTTTAGGATATGCTGATATTGATCGGTGTTTCAAATTGTTATTGGCTAACTGGCACAGCTGATAGAGGAATTGGAGAAGCAGTTGGTGTAACAGATAATACAGTAGGTAAAACAGAGGCAGAATTAAAAGGCTTAGCAACCTCCTTAGGTGATAAATTTACACAAGATACAAGCAACAAAAATGGAGGATATCCTATTTTAAAATGGCAACAATAAGAGAAATAATGGCAAGCCTGATTTGACAAAATTAACGAAAAGATGTATAATTTGATAAGTTTTTAATGGAAAAAGCGACATGACTAAAACAATATAATAGTTTAGTCAAATTACATGTCGCATTTTTCTTCGTTTATGGAAAGAAAGGTTACTGCTTAAGCTCCCTACTAATTTTTAAAACCAAAAGATATTAGGGCGAAACGGTAACAAAGTAAGATAGGGAAGGAATGAAATAAAAAATGAACAATCAAAAAATAAGAAATATTGCAATCATTGCACACGTAGACCATGGTAAGACCACACTTGTAGACGCCATGTTAAAACAAAGCCATGTATTTAGAGAAAACGAGCAAGTACAAGAAAGAGTGATGGATTCCAACGACCAAGAAAAGGAAAGAGGAATCACGATCCTTTCTAAAAACACGTCTGTTATGCATGAGGATATTAAAATTAATATTGTCGATACCCCTGGGCATGCTGATTTTGGTGGAGAAGTAGAAAGAGTTTTGAAAACCGTAGATGGTGTTTTGTTGTTAGTGGATGCCTTTGAAGGTGCTATGCCTCAAACAAGAGAGGTCTTGAAAAAGTCTTTAGCTTTAGGGTTAAAGCCAATTGTTGTTATTAATAAAATTGATCGACCAGGAGCAACTCCTGAAAAAGTAGTAGACCAAGTCATTGAATTATTTATTGAATTAGAGGCTAGTGATGAACAATTAGATTTTCCAGTTGTGTATGCATCTGCTAAAAATGGAATTGCTAAGATGGACTTAAACGAAGAAACCGAAGATTTAAGCTGTCTATTTAAAACGATCATTAACACGATTCAAGCCCCAAATTGTGATGAAGAAGGACCCGCTCAAATGTTGGTTTCTAATATTGATTATGATGATTATGTAGGAAGAATTGCCGTAGGAAGAATTGAGAGAGGAATCATTAAAAATGGTATGCCTGTTTCGATTTGTGGCAGAGAAGATAAAATTACACAAGGAAGAATTGCCAAAGTGTATACGCATGTTGGACTAAATAAGGTCGAAGTCGAGGAAGCGAAAGCTGGTGATATTATTGAGCTAGCAGGACTTGCTGATATTCGTATAGGAGACACGATTTGTGATTTTGAACATCCAGAAAAAATTCCATTTGTGGATATTGATGAACCAACCGTTTCTATGACATTTAGCGTAAATAATGGACCATTTGCAGGAAGAGAAGGGCAATTTATTACATCAAGACATATTAGAGACAGGTTATTTAAGGAATTAGAAAGAAATGTATCTTTACGAGTAAAAGAAACCGAATCACCAGATTCTTTTGAAGTATCTGGTAGAGGAGAACTTCATTTATCTGTTTTGATTGAAACCATGAGAAGAGAAGGTTTTGAATTGATGGTTTCTAGGCCAAAAGTTATTTTTAAAGAAGTCGATGGCGTAAAATGTGAACCAATTGAACAATTAGTGGTTAATGTGCCAGATGACTGTGTTGGAAATGTCATTGAGAAATTAGGAAAAAGAAAAGCAGAAATGACTAATATGGAACCAGCTGAAGATGGACATACGAAAATAGAGTTTAAAATACCAGCGAGAGGATTGATTGGTTATCGAACTGAATTTTTAACAGATACCAAAGGAGAAGGTACTATGAATCACATTTTTGATTCGTATGAGCCATTTAAGGGAGAGATTCAAGCGAGAGTAAGGGGAACGATTATTGCTTTTGAAAATGGAAAATCTGTAACTTATGGACTATTTAATGCACAAGATAAGGGAGATTTGTTTATTGGACCAGGTGTGGAAGTTTATGAAGGTATGATCGTTGGATTAAATGCAAGGGGAGAAGATTTAGCAATCAATGTATGTAAAGAAAAACATTTGACGAATACGAGAGCTTCTGGTTCGGATGAGGCACTTCGTTTGGTTCCACCAATTCAAATGTCTTTGGAAAAGGCAATTGAGTTTATTCAAGATGATGAACTAGTGGAGATAACACCAGAGAATATTAGATTGAGAAAGAAAATTTTGGATAGCAAGGAAAGGGAAAGAGCGAATAGACGTTAATCGAAAAACTTCATTTTATCGAAAATCTGTAAAAGGAGGAAAATGTTATGAGACAAAGAAGGAATGATAAAACTTCAAGAATATCTTTACGTACAAGCCACAGAGGGCAAAAAACAAGGGCTTATAAAAATATATTAGATAGTTTAATAGTTGAACAAAACAAAATAGAATATAGTAAAATTAAAGAGGGGGATAAAGATACAAAAGAGAGACGAGAAATTTTTTCTGAAATAAAGAGATTAATAGGATATGGATTGCCTGAGAAAGAAGTAGTAGAAAGATTAACAGAGAAATTTTCTACTTCAAAGTATCAAAGGTTTTTTCAAAACTGGGTAAATGACCAATACAAAAAAATAAAACTAACGAATCATTCCAAGGAGGATGAATTACAACGATAATGAAGGAACAAGAATTAGAAAAGATTAAGCAAAAAGCTTTAGAAGAACACATCCCAATTATTATGGATGATACATTAGCTGTAATGGAAAAATATTTAAAGGAAAGTAAACCAGAAAAGATATTAGAAATAGGAACAGCAGTGGGGTATTCTGCCATATGTTTTACAAAATTCTTAGCTGAAAATGGGCGTATTGATACGATAGAAAGAGAACTAGAAAGAGTAAAAGAGGCAGAAGAAAATATTAAAAAAGTTGGGGTAGAGGATAAAATCCATATTTATGAAGGAGATGCTGTTGAAATTTTACCTACTTTAAAGGAAAACTATGATACTGTTTTTATTGATGCTGCTAAAGGGAAATATCCTTTTTTCTTGAAAGAGGCTTTACGAATGATAAAACCAAATGGAATTATTTTTGCCGATAATATTTTGTATAAAGGTTATGTGATGAGCGACTATAACAAGCATAAGCAACGTACTGCAGTTAGAAATTTGAGAGAGTATATTAAAGAGGTTAGCAAAAATCCTAATCTTGAAACCCAAATTTTAGAGGTCGGCGATGGCTTGGCTGTTAGTAGGATAAAAATGTAAAAAGATTGCTAAGATTATATTAGCAATCTTTTTATAAAATATTATTATTTTTTATTTACCCAAAGAGTCATCGTCTTCTTCATAATAATAATCTTCTTCTGCATATCTTTCTAATTCCTCATAGGAAAGTTGATGGGTATCTTTTATCTCCAAAATTTCTTTTAATTTATCAATTAATATTTCAGAAAGGTAAGGAACTTCATCATTTTTTCGTAAAACTTGAGTAAATCCTTCTACTAAATTTTTGTTATTTACATAAGCTTCAGAGGTGAAAGTAGTATGGGCGGAACTAATAACACTCATACTGGTAGGAGCATGATATTGAGCAAAAATAGGCAGATATTGTTCAATAGTCATTTTATGAGTACGTTTTGTTGTTTGGGTATTGTATACATTTATTTTTTTACTATTTATTTCCTTTGTTTCGCAATTATCTTCTTGCTTAGTACTTTCTATATCAATCATATCATGTTCTTCTATAAATTCATCCTTAATTTTAATACTATTTTTTGCTTTTTCTATGGTATCAATTTTCTTTTTTAACCTTCTAATAGTAATATCAATTTGTTTCTTTTCTTTATTATCGTTTGAATATAAAAATTTCTTAGATAAATTTTCTAATTCTTCTTTCAAATGCTTTTCTTGGCTTTTAGATGTTCGACTTAAAAGAGAAAGATAATCTTCTAGCAGGTTAGGATCATCATTTGGATTAACTAATTCAAAAAAGGGCTTAGTATCTATTTGTTTGTTAGGCATATCATTATGAGTAGAAAGACCATTTTTCGTTTCTATATAGCGCATTTCAGATTGTAGTTGGACTTCTATTTTATTACCATTTTTATCTACTAGTACATAATACAAAGCACAAAATCCATTTGGCTTTTTAATATCTTTTAAGAGTGTTCCTTTTATTTTGAATTTTTTGGTAAGGAAAGGATGTTCTAACACATGAGGAAAACTTACTCTTAATACTTCGTGTTGTAATTTGTCATTTAACCTTCTTTTTAAGCAATCAGTAAGAGAATATAATTCATCTAATTCTGTGTCTGTTGCTTTAGAAGAAAAAGAATCATTTTCCAGATACTTTTTATAAGTATTCTTAGCATGTTTTAATCTAGTAGAGTAAGAACCTTCTTTTATTTCTTGTGAACATTCTGGATAAGTGCTATCTTGTAAACGAGACAACAATTCAATATACATTTGAAAATATTCTTCTTGTGACATGAAAATATCGTTTTCAGATAAATATTTTCTTGCACTTTGTAAAAATCTTAAATTTTCATTTCGTTGCTTTTTTAATTTTAATATTTGTCCATTTTCTGGGTCATTTTCATCAAAGTACATGGAATCGCTAATATGATTTAAAACAATTGTCATAGCAGAAATATCCGTATTTGTTTTGTCAGTAAAATTGTCTTTATTTTTTGGATTGGAAAGGATGTGTTCTTCCATATCCATAAGACGTATACCATCTTCTATTTTGGAAGGTACCATATGGGTTATACTTCTATTTAGTTCTTTATCCATATTTGTAATTATACTTTTTAGACCTTTTGTACGGTTTGGTGTAGTAATAGCTAAGTCAGAAGCTATGTCTTTAAATACCAAATAAAAGGCACTACTTAAACAGTCTAAATTCTTTTGTCCGTGTGGTGTAGATTGGTTGTAGTAAGTAGTTGCTAGCTCTGAAACAGCATCTTCAATCAGTTTATGTTGTTTAGAAAACTCATCTTCACTAATAGGATTTTCAATAAAATCTAAAAATAAAGAAGGATAATGTTTATTTACAATTTTTTTAAGGTGATTTTGCTCTTTTTCTTCTATATTTTTAGGATTTTTATGAGAAACCATTTCAAGATATTCTTGTTTTATAATTTCTAACAATTGATTGATTTCACTCTTTGTTATAGGATTGTGTAATAATTCGGAAATGTTTTTAGGATAATTTAAAGAAACCATATTAGAAAGTCTACCAAATACAGCATTGCTAAGAGGAACTTTCTCTAGTTTTAGAAAAAGTTCATATAAATTGGACAATCCAATAGGAATAAAATTCATAATTAAATCTTCTTCTGGTAGTGATCCGATTTTTATATCTTTTAAGTGTTCTAAAAATTCTTCTCTTTTCTGTGTATTATAAGCCATTTTTCTCACCTCATTTTAATTATAACATAATTTGACATAAAAGGAAATAATTCTATAATTCAAGTTTCGACTTTTTGCCAGTTTCCTCGCTAGGTGACATTTGCTATTAAAAATAAATGAAAGATTTTGTATATCTAAGCTTGCAGTTAGAAAATGTTATTGTATAAAATGAGGGATGTTCAAGGCAAATACGAATTCCTAATTTTATTTTGGGTCACATTCATTATTTATTCTAAATATAGGAATTCGTATTTGAACGTGAAAGAGGCTCATTTTATACAAATAGATTTTCTGCGAAAGCTTAGCTTATCCAAAATCTGGAATGCTTTTTAATAGCAAATGTCACCTAGCGGGGAAACTGGCAAAAAGTCGAAACTTGAATTATAGAAAAATTGACAATTAGCAAAAACGCTTATATAATGTAGAAAATAGAAAGAAAAAGAGGTAAGAAATGAAAAAAGTAGAATTATTAGCCCCAGCGGGTTCCTTTGAAAAAGCCAAAATAGCATTCTTATATGGAGCAGATGCCGTATACATGGGAACCAAAAGCTTGTCTTTAAGAACAAGAGTTGATGTAGACGATCAAGATGTAGAAAAAACAATTACGTATGCCCACAAAATAGGCAAAAAAGTATATGTAGCAATTAATATCTTTGCTTGGGACGACAAATATGAAGAAATTGTAAAAGTAGCCAAAGAATTAAATGAATTAAAACCAGATGGAATCATTGCATCAGATGGAGGAGTCATTGAAACCTTAAAACAATATGCACCTGATATTGATATTCATATCAGTACACAAGCCAATGTAATCAGCTATCATGCTAGTAATTTTTGGTACAAAAATGGAGCCAAAAGAGTTATTGTGGGAAGAGAAATGAATAAGCAACAATTGAAAGAATTAGTAGAAAATAAGCCACAAGATTTAGAAGTGGAAATGTTTATTCATGGTGCATTATGTTTTGCCTTTTCAGGAAGATGTTTTTTAAGTGACTTTTTATCTTGTAGAAGTGCCAATCTTGGAGACTGTTCTCAAAGCTGTCGTTGGTCTTACAATTTATATGCCGAAGAAAAAAACAACCCAGGAGAATATATGCCAATTGAAGTAGATGAACATGGCACTAGCATTTTTTCGTCAAAAGATTTATGCTTAATCAACGAGATACCAGAGATTATGGACTTGGGAGTAGATAGTTTAAAAGTAGAAGGAAGATTAAAAACAGAATATTATATAGCAAGCGTGATAAATGCTTATCGAAATGCGATCGATGATTATCAAAAAGATCCACAAAATTACGATGCTTCTAAATATTTGAAAGAATTAGAGAAAGTAAAGACGAGAGGATTAACCACTTTCTACTTCAATGATAGAAATAATAAAGATATTCAAGAATATAGTGGAAGGCAATATAATGAAAATTATGAGTTTGGTGGAAAAATCGTAGAATACACCGAAGACAAGTCAATGATCGAAATTAAAAATAAGCTACAAGTGGGAGATACTTTGGAAATTATTATTCCACATCAAATTGAACCAGTGGAATTTCAGATACAACAATTATGGCATGCAGAAACAGGGGAGGAAATTCAGGAGGTAAGCCCAGGGGTAAAAGGTCAAAAAGTGAAGATGAAATTGCCGATCCCATGTGAAAAAGATTGGATTTTAAGAAGAAAAAAATGTGCAATGGGGACGTTTCTTTTTGCACATGATAGCTCCAACTAAAATAGCTAAATACCAAGCAAGAAAAAATTTTTTAAATATTAAAATTTTATTAAAAATCTTGCATAATTTTAACAATAATAGTATAATGAAAAATGAAGCATAATAAAATTAAACAAACAAAAATAAAAAAGAGAGGTAAAAAAATGGATTATTTATATATACTAAGAGAAGCTCTTGTGTGGACGATAACTATATTTTGGTTATATCAAATCATGGTAAGTTTATGCTCATTAGTAAAAATCAAAGACAAACCACTAAAAGTAAATAAAGATCATAAATTTATGGCAATTATACCAGCCCATAATGAAGAAACCGTAGTTGGAAACTTAGTAGAAAGTTTAAAAAAGCAAAATTATAACAAAGAATTATATGATATTTATGTAATAGCAGACAATTGCACTGATAACACAGCAAAAGTGGCAAAAGAAGCGGGAGCAATTGTATATGAAAGATTCAATAACAGTCAAAAAACGAAAGGGTATGCATTAGATTGGTTTTTGCAACAAAAAATTGAAGAAGATGCACCATATGATGCGTTTTTCGTATTTGATGCAGATAATATTGTAGATCCTGATTTTATCAAAAATATGAATAAAAAATTATGCCAAGGGGAAGATGTCGTACAAGGTTATAGGGATATTAAAAATCCAACCGATAGCTGGATTACAGCAGGATATGCTATCTTCTATTGGACGATGCATAGATTTTATCATCTAGCAAGATACAATTTGGGCTTGTCACCATTACTAAATGGTACAGGATTTATGGTAAGATTTGATGTCGTAAAACCAGAAGGCGGATTAAAAACGGTTACCTTAACAGAAGATATTGAATTTTCTTTAAAAAGAATCATCCAAGGAAAAAGATTAGGTTGGGCAACGGATGCCATTGTCTATGATGAACAACCAGTTGGATTTAAACAAAGCTGGTCACAAAGAAGTAGATGGACGGTAGGACATATGCAATGTATTAAAGAATATACAAAGCAGTTGGCAGTAGCAGCACAAGAACATAAAACGATGATGAACTTTGACGGATTGTTATATATTGTAGGAAGTATACCAATGTTTATCATTACATTAGTATTATTAGGAACAAACTTCTTAATGTATGCGGGAAATGGAATGACAGAATTAGAATTAATCATTAATATATTAAGATATTTAGTACCAACCTTTTTATTACCAATTGGAACTGCATTAGTAGTTATGTTATTAGATAGGAGACCAATCAAGCCAATGTTAAAAGGATTAGCATGTTATCCACTATTTATGGGATCTTGGCTAGTGATCAACTTTAAATGTTTATTTAAAAGAGAAACAACTTGGGAAAAAATTGATCATGTTAGAAATATTAAGATTGGTAATGTAGGAGAAGTAGAAGAAACTGTAAAAGTTTTAGAAAAAGTTTAAAAAAAATTAAAAAAAGCTTGCATTTATGGCAAAAATTGGGTATAATAAAGCAAGAAATATAAAATACAGCAAGAGTGGGAACAAATCCCACTCTTAATTATTGAAACTGTTCCAACTTGTTTGTTACAGTTAAAAGTAAAAGTTGAATCGTCCCCATTTCATCCCGGAACCAGTGGGGACATCACAAAAAAGGAGGCAGTTTTGGCGAGTATAGAAGAAAGAGTGGAATCTTTAATCAAACCAACTATTGAGAATATAGGCTATGATTTGTATGATGTAGAATATGCAAAAGAAGGTAAAAATTATTTTTTACGAGTGTTTATTGACAAGCCAGAAGGCATTGATTTGAATGATTGCGAAAAAGTCAATGATGCCATTAATGATTTATTAGATGAGGCTGATTACATCAAAGAACAGTATTTTTTAGAGGTTTCTTCACCAGGAATTGAAAGAGTACTTAGAAAAGATCGACATATTGAGCAAAACATAGGAAAAGAAGTTCAAGTCAAATTATTCCAAAAAGATGAAAAGGGAAACAAAGAGTATCAAGGCATTTTGCGAGGGTTTCAACAAGAGATAATAATAGTAGAAATAACAGAAAAAACAGAGGTAGAAACGATCGAAATTGAACGTAAGAAGATAGCACAACTAAAGACGATTTATCATTGGTAAAATCGAATTTGTGTTGAAAGAAAGGAATGTGATTAAAAATGAAAGAACAAGCAATTGATAACAAAGAATTGATATTAGCGTTGGAAGAATTAGAAAAAGAAAAGGGAATTAACAAACAGTATTTATTAGAATCGATTGAAACAGCTTTAGTAACGGCATATAAGAGGAATTTTGATTCTTTGGAAAATGTAAAAGTACAAATGGATCAACAAACAGGGGCAACTCATGTGTACTCTTTGAAAAAAGTAATGAAAAGAGTAAATGATAAAGAGGAACAAATCAATATTAAAGATGCACAAAAAATCAATCCTGATTATAAAGAGGGAGACATAGTTGAGATTGAAATTGTACCAAGGGATTTTGGTAGAATTGCTGCGCAAACAGCGAAACAAGTTATTATTCAAAAATTGAGAGAGGCAGAAAGAGAAATCATTTATACAGAATTTAATGATCGAAAAGGTGAAATTGTTTCTGGTTTGGTACAAAAAGCTGACCGCAATATCATTGTAATGGATTTAGGAAAATTGGAAGGGGTTATGCCAGCCAAAGAACAAATCCCAACGGAACACTATCATGTAAATGATAAAGTGAAAGGTTATGTGGTAGATGTAGAAAAAGGGGCAAAAGGAGCTCCACAAGTTATTGTATCAAGAAGTCATCCGGATTTTGTAAGGAAATTATTAGAGTTTGAAATCCCAGAAATTTATGAAGGGGTTATTGAAATTAAAAGTGTTTCCAGAGACCCAGGTTATAGAAGTAAAGTTGCAGTTTATTCTCCCGATCCAAATATTGACCCAGTTGGTTCTTGTGTTGGACAAAAGGGAGTAAGAATTCAAAATGTAATCAATGAACTAAATGGAGAAAAAATTGATGTCATAGAATGGAATGAAGATCCATCTATTTATATTGCTTCTGCCTTACTTCCAGCACAAATATTAGCAGTGGATATTAAGGAAGAAGAGAGATTTGCACAAGTAATTGTGCCAGACGATCAGTTGTCATTGGCAATCGGAAAATCAGGTCAAAATGCTAGATTAGCTGCTAGATTAACCAATTGGAAAATCGATATTAAATCAGAAACACAATTTAGAGAGATGTTAATGAAGGCACAAAATGAGGAACCAGAAGAACCAACTGACCAAACAGAAAGTGAAGTTGTAGAAGATCCACAACGAGAGAAGGAAGAATAAGCAAAATGATATAGACATACAATAAACGGAGAGGAAACGAAGTTATGAAAAATCAACCACAAAGAACTTGTATGGGCTGTAATAGCAAAAAAGACAAAAAAGATTTGATCCGAATTGTAAAAAATAAGGAAAATCAAATTTGTGTCGATAGAACAGGAAAACAAGAAGGTAGAGGAGCTTATTTATGTGATAATATACAATGCTTAGAAAAAGTCATCCGATCCAAGAGACTAGAAAGAGCATTGGCATGTAAAATAGCAGAAGAAATTTATGAGAATTTAAGAGGTGTGATTCTTGATCAATAAAAAGATATTAGGTTTAATGGGATTAGCGGCAAGAGCCAGAAAGATTTGTTTTGGTGCTGATAGTGTAGAGCTACAAATTAAAAAGAAAAAGGTAAATTTAATATTAGTAGCAAAAGATGCTTCGGAGCGAACCAAAGACAAATTTGAAAATCTATGTCATGAATATGATATACCAATGATCCTAGAAGGAGAAATCGAGAGTTTGAGCAAAGCGATTGGAAAATCCAATAAAGCAATTATTGGAATAGAAGATAGTAATTTAGCCAGCGAAATACAAAAAATAAATGATGGGGGTGAACTTATTGGGTAAGATAAAAATACATGAAATAGCAAAAAAGTTAGGCTTAGCCAGTAAAGAAGTATTAGATGTAGCAAACAAGTTGAAGATAGAAGTAAAAAGCCATATGAGTGGAGTAAATGAAGAGGATGCTAAGAAAATAGAAGCTACATTGACGAAAAAAGAAGGAAAGAAAAAAGAGGAAAAGGGAAAAAGCGTGAAAAAAGAAACCAAAAAAGAAGAAAAAGCACCAGTTATTATTAGAAGAGAAGTAATTATAGCACAAGAAGAGCCAGAAAAGAAAAAAGAAGTAGTAAAAAAAGAAGAAAAGAAAAATAATGTTGGTTTTGTAGAAAGAAAACAAAACAAAGATTATAATATTGTGTATCGTAATAAACCAAATAAACCAATGACAGTTAGTGAGTTATTTGGTCTTAAAAAAGAGGAACCAAAACAAGAAGAAAAAGTGAAAGAAGAAAAGCCTGTGGTAGAAAAAGTTGAAACAGTAGAAACAGCTAAACCAAAGCCACAAGAAAAAGAAGCACAACCAACAACAAAGGTAGAAGTCAAAGAAGCTTCTAAGCCTAAAAAACCAGAAAGACCATTTAACCAAAATCGTGATAATCGCGATAATCGAGATAATCGAAATAATAATTATAATAATAGAAATAGAAATCAAAATCATTCAAATGGTCAAAATAATAATGCTAGAAACAATAATTTTAATAGAAATCATTACAATAATAATGGCAATAACGCAAATAATAATCGATTTAATCATAGAAATAATGGAGAAAGATTTGGCAGAAAACCATTAGATGAAAAAGGAATCGAGAAAAACATCAAAAACATTATGGCAGTAGATACTGGCGAGAAAGAAAATGTAAGAGAATATAATAGAGGTTTAGATAAACAAAAAAATAATAAATTTGATGAAAATAGAACCAATAAGAAAACGAAATCAAGAAGAAATAATGCTGGCAATGATTTCGATGAGGGTAAATTAAAAAATCTAAAACAAACAGACCGTTTATCCAATATGTTTGATGAGCAAGATGGCGGTATGTTAGATTATTATGATTTAACAACAGAACGTGGAAGAAGAGGAAAGAAAAGAAACAATAAAAATCAAGAAGAAAGAAATAAACAGAAAATCTTTAAGTTGACAGATATTGAAATTCCAGAAAGTATTACGGTGAAGGATTTTGCGGCTGAAATGAAGAAAACAACAGCAGAAGTTATCAAGAAATTGCTAGGTTATGGTATTATGGCATCGATTAATAATGAAGTTGATTTTGATACTGCTTATTTGATCGCTCAAGAATTTGGGATTAATGCTACGAAGAAAGAGACGGTAACAGAGGAGGATATTTTATTTGATGATTCTGAAGACCGAGCAGAAGATTTACAAGTAAGACCACCTGTTATTGTTGTTATGGGGCATGTCGACCATGGAAAAACTTCATTATTGGATGCTGTTAGAAAAACGAATGTCATTGAAGGAGAGGCAGGAGGAATTACCCAAGCGATTGGTGCCTATAAAGTGAAAGTAAAAGATAGAGAAATTACTTTCTTAGATACCCCTGGACATGAGGCTTTTACAGCAATGAGAGCAAGAGGAGCACAAATTACAGATATTGCTATTCTAGTGGTGGCTGCCAATGATGGGGTAAAACCACAAACCATAGAAGCGATTAACCATGCTAAATCAGCAGAAATACCAATTATTGTAGCGGTTAACAAAATGGATTTACCAGATGCTAATATAGATAAGGTAAAACAAGAATTAATGGCATATGAATTGGTACCAGAAGAATGGGGTGGCGATACGATTTATGTACCAATTTCTGCTAAGAAAAATGAAAATATTGATCAATTGCTAGAAATGGTATTGTTAGAGGCAGATGTATTGGAATTAAAAGCAAATCCGAAGAAACAATCCAAAGGAACTGTTATCGAAGCAAGATTAGATAAAGCCAAAGGTGCAATTGCTACGATGTTAGTACAAAGAGGAACCTTAGATGTGGGAGATACAATCGTAGTTGGTTCATCCATTGGTAGAATTAGAGCTATGAAAGATGATAAAGGTAAAATTGTAAAGGCTGCTGGTCCTTCTACACCAGTAGAAATTATGGGATTGACAGAAGTACCATCTGCAGGCGATACGTTCTATGAAGTTAAAAATGAAAAGATGGCAAAACATCTAATTGAAAGAAGAAAACGTCAAGAAAGAGAAAAGGCAATAAATACCACATCAAAAGTGACTTTGGATAATTTGTTTAGTCAAATGGAAGAAGGAAAATTAAAAGTATTGAATTTAATTGTTAAGGCTGATGTACAGGGATCTGTAGAAGCGGTAAAACAATCATTAGAAAAATTGGCAAATGATGAGGTTAGAGTAAAAGTTATTCATGCAGCAGCAGGTGCTGTTAATCAATCTGATGTTACGCTTGCTAAAGTGTCAAATGCGATTATTATTGCGTTTAATGTGAGACCAGACAACATGGCAAAGGAAATGGCAGAAAAAGATGAAGTGGAAATTAAGCAATATTCTATTATTTATCAAGCTATTGAAGATGTAGAGGCTGCTATGAAGGGTATGCTAGATCCTGAGTTTGAGGAAAAGGTGATCGGAAATGTGGAAGTAAGACAAACTTTTAGAATTTCTAATGTGGGAACGATTGCCGGTGGCTATGTGCTAAGTGGAAAGGTTGAAAGAAATGCTGGCGTGAGAGTTATTCGTGAGAATGTGGTTATTCATGATGGCCATTTGGCTACTTTGAAGCGTTTTAAAGATGAAGTGAAGGAAGTTGGGAAAGGCTTTGAGTGTGGTATGCAAATTGAGGATTACAATGACATCAAGGAAGGCGACACAATTGAAGTGTATGTTATGGAGGAAATTAAAAGATAGGAGAGTGGAAACATGCCAGAGAATCAAGCGAGATTAGGTCGTATTGAAGAGGAATATAGGAAAGAGCTTAGTCAGATTATTGGGTATGAGTTAAAAAATCCGAATGTGACAGGCTTAATTAGTGTGACTAAGGTAAAGGTTAGTAATGATCTTAAATTTGCTAAAGTTTTTGTTAGTATTTTAAATGCTAAAAATTTGAAAGAGACTTTGGCTGGGTTAAAGAAGTCTTCTGGCTTTATTAGAAGTGAGTTGGCTAGAAGGGTAAATTTGAGAAATACACCAGAGCTTGTGTTTGAATTGGATGATTCGTTGGAGTATGGGGCGAAGATTGATACGATATTGAAGGAAATTATGCCCCAAAAATTTGAAAAATAATTATCATTTGGCGTCGTTTCACATCATTTTTAATTTAATCAACGTACCATTGTACGCCTCATAAATTAAAAATTCGTGAGCCAGCTAACGCATACTGACGCTGTAACAAGCAAAGCTTTAACAGCCTCAGCATAGCCAAATAACAATTCTTTTCCAAATTTAAGAACTTTTTAGAATTAGGAAAATAGAAAGGAAATAAGTATGACATTAGATGAAATTGTGAAAGAAATAAAACAAGCAGATAATATTGTGATTTTAACTCATGAATCACCAGATGGCGATGCAATCGGCAGTAGTTTGGCAGTGAAGTTAATGTTACAAGAACTAGATAAACAAGCCGATGTGATCATTCCAGAATACCCTAGAATGTTCGGCTTTTTGCCATCAGCCAACGAAATCAAAGAAGAGTCTAATAGAGAAAAGTATGATTTAGCAATTTCAGTAGATTGTGGCAATTTTAAGAGATTGGCTAAAAATGAGTATTTTGAAAATGCTAAAAAGACAATTGTGATTGATCATCATGGAAGTAATAATATGTATGGTGATTTAAACTATGTCAATCCAGTGTCACCAGCTTGTTGTGAGATTTTGATTAGTATGGCAGAATATTTTGGAATTGAAATTTCAAAAGAAATAGGAACGTGTATTATGACAGGAATTATTACAGATACAGGTGGATTTCGTCATAGTGGCATTACGCCAGATACCTTTGAATATACAGCTGAACTAATTCGAGTTGGAGTCGATATTCCAGATATTTATAAAAGAACGATGGGAACGAAAACAAAAGCTAATTTTGAATTGATGAAAAGAATTATGAATCGAATGGAACTGCTAGAAGATGGCAAAGTTTCATTTACTTATATGACTTCTCAAGATGAGTTAGAAGTAAATGCTGAGTCAGGAGATCATGATGGACTTGTGAATATTGCAAAAGATATTGAAGGCGTACAAGTGGCTATCTTTGTTCGACAAAAGGATAACGAAGATGTGTATAAGGTATCTTTACGTTCAGAAGATGGCATCAACGTATCTGATATATGTTTGCTGTTTGGTGGCGGTGGTCATGCTAGAGCAGCAGGAGCTTTGATTAAAGGGACATTGGAAGAAGTGAAAGAAAAATTAATGAAAGAAATAAAAAAATGGATGGAATCGTAATTATTAATAAACCGAAAAATTGTACTTCACATGATATTGTGCAAAAAGCAAAAAGAATATTGAATGAAAAAGTGGGACATACAGGAACACTCGATCCAATGGCAACTGGTGTGTTGCCATTATTAGTAGGGAAAGGTACTTTATGCTCCAAATATTTAATCAATCATGATAAAGTATATGATGTAAAACTAACATTGGGAAGGAAAACAGATACAGCAGATTGTGAAGGAACTATAATAGAAGAAAAAGATATACCAAAAGAGGCTTTTCAAAAAGAAAAGTTAGAAAGGGTTTTAGAAAGCTTTTTGGGAAAACAGGAACAAATACCACCTATGTATTCAGCGATTAAAGTGAAAGGAAAAAAATTATATGAATATGCTCGAAAAGGTGAGATAGTAGAAGTACAAGCAAGACCAATTGAAATTTATCAAATGGAATGGCAACAAACAGAAGAAAAACAAAAACAAATTCAATTTCGAGTGGCTTGCTCCAAAGGGACTTATATTAGAAGTTTATGTGAAAATATCGCAGAAAAGTTAGGAACTGTTGGCTATATGTCTGGTCTAAATCGAATTCAAGTAGGCGATTTTAAAATAGAAGATGCCATAACAATCGAGGAATTAGAACAAAATATAGAAAATAAAGATTTTATGGCACAACATTTTATTACACTAGAAAAGTTATTTCAAGAAAGCCAGTGTATTAGTTTAGATCAAAAAAAATTAACATTATTTTTAAATGGTGTTAGATTAACACAAAAGTTAGAGGATGGCAATTATCGAATTTATTGTGATGGCATTTTTATCGGTATAGGAACGGTTCAAAATCAATTATTAAAAAGAGATATTATAAAATAGCTTATGTGGTGTTGCAAAATAATACATTTCAACAGTTATATTAAGAAAATTACTCTCATATACTTGAATAAAGTATAGGAGAGTGATTTTTTTGTATTGTATTCAAGAGACTGACAAGCCCAATTTTATATTTAGCATTTTTAATAGCATTCAATTAAAAGAAGATAAGATTATTTTGCCAATTATAGAAGAGAAAATATCAAGTAGGAAAGCTCAAAAACTAGCCAAAAAGACAAAAAAGATATTGGATCAAACGATTAGTAAAAGAATTGTGATTAGTGAGAAAATAAAAAAACAGGAGGAATATGTCAATTTATTACATACAAATGCGTTAGATATAATAGATGGAAAATGGCTATTTGAGGCACTTTCTTGTAAAGTGTTAGATTATCTTTTAGAAAAAAAAGGAATTAAAAAGGAAGAAACACAAATATCACTATTAGTGAATGATTTATCTGAAAATATGCTTGGCAATTTAAGGAAAATTGCAAAAGAGTACAAAAGAGTGAATATTATAACCAATCATATCGAGAAATTTAGAAAAATAGAAAAACAAATCTTAGATCAGGATGGCATTATGATAACGGTTGGTAATAACAAAAGAAAAGGTCTCTCAAAATCAAAATTGATTTTGAATGTGGATTTTCCTTCTGAATTAATGAATCAATATAATATTTACGAAAATGCAATTATTGTTAATCTTAGAGGAAATGTAAAAATTACTAAGAAAAGATTTAATGGCATGTGTGTGAATGATTATGATATTAGTTTTGAACAAAGAGAAGAATTTGATTATGATAAAAATACGAAATATAAGGCGTGTGAAATATATGAAGCTCAAATGAATAAGAAACAGCCTTTTCAAGAAGTAATGAAGCAAGTGGAAAAAGATAGAGTAAACATAACGCAATTAGTAGGAAGAAACACAATTGTTTAAAATCATTTCTTAAAAATTGATATAAAAGCTTTCCTTTTTTTTAAAAATATAATATAATAAGTTTATTAAATTTTAAAATTGGCAAGGGGGAAGTAAAATGCCAAGTAATAAGGGAAAACATAAAAGTAATAAAAGAGAAAAAATAAAACCACATAAAGTAGCCAATCATAAACAAGGAGAGAATATGCAAAAGAAGAAGCCGACATCTAATGTTGGTGTACCGACGAAAAAGCCAGAAGTAAAAAAATCACAAAAGAATAAAAAGGAAAAGTTTTCTAAGCGACATCCAAAATTGATTTTGGCATTAAAAATAGGATTTATTTTATTTTTGCTATTATGTGTTGTTATAGCTGGAATTATAGCGGGAATGTTTTTTGGACTATTTGGTGACGAGTTTGAGATTACAAAAGAAGAGTTAAAGATAGGAGCAGCGAATTCTGTTATCGTGGATAGCAATGGAGGTGTTATTGCTAATTTAAGCGGTGATGAGAAGCGAAAAGTTATCACATTAGAAGATATGGCAGATTATTTGCCAAAAGCTTATGTTGCAATTGAAGATGAGAGATATTACAACCATAGTGGTGTGGATTTTAAGAGAACAGCGGGAGCGATTGTTAATACTGTATTTGGAAAAAGTTCTTATGGAGGAAGTACCATTACACAACAATTGGTAAAAAACATTACAAAAGATGATGAGGCATCTGGTATGGAAGGAATTGTCAGAAAGGTAAAAGAGTGGGCAAAAGCATACCAAGTCGAGAGAATGATATCTAAAGATCAAATTCTTGAATTATATTTAAATATTTTATTTGTAGGTTCTAGCAATTTACATGGCGTAGAATTGGGAGCAGAATATTATTTTAATAAAAGTGCAAAAGATTTAGATTTAGCTGAATGTGCTTTTATGGCAGGAATTAATAGTTCGCCAAATGCGTATGACCCATTTGATGCAACGAAAGATCATACAGAAAAAATTAAAAATAAAACCAAAACCGTTTTAGCGAAAATGAAAGAACTTGGTTATGTAACAGATCAACAAGAATATGATATGGCAGTAGCCAAGGTAGAGGCAGGGTTGCCATTCCAAAAAGGAGAAATGACAAGTTCTTCTGGTTATTCTTATCATACAGATGCTGTGATTGAACAAGTTATTTCACAAGTTATGGAAGAAAAAGATATTTCAAGAGAACTGGCTCGAAATTATGTTTATAGTAGTGGACTTACGATTTATTCAACCGTAGATGCTACGATTCAAACAAGATTAGAACAAGAAACGCTAAAAGATACTTATATTAAACCAGGAAAAGATAAAAATCCAGATGGAACGATAAAAAATGAACATACACAAGCTGCCATTGTAGTTATAGATCATACAAAAGGAAATGTTTTAGGTGTTTCTGGAGGTTTAGGAGAAAAAACAGGGGCTAATTTAAATAGAGCGACTCAAGGCAAGAGACAACCTGGTTCTTCTATTAAACCAATTGCAGATATTGCTCCAGCCTTACAAGAAAAGGTAATTACACCAGCTACTGTATATAATGATGTATTGACCGATTTTAATGGGTATCAGCCTAAAAATGATGGGCATGTTTATAGAGGGTTAATTAATATTCGAGATATTATTGCTTATTCACAAAATGTACCAGAAGTCAAGATTATGAAAGAATTAACACCAGGTAAATCCATTGATTATTTGAGAAATTTTGGTATTACTTCATTATACAAAGCAGAAGATAATCCTGTACATAATGACGAAAATTTACCACTTGCTATAGGAGGATTAACAGATGGAATCAGTCCACTAGAAATGGCGGGAGCTTATGCAACCATTGCTAATAATGGAGAGTATATAAAACCAACATTTTATACCAAAGTGTTAGATTCTAATGGAAATACGGTATTGACACCGGAACAAGAAAAAAGAAGGGTTATATCAGAACAAAATGCTTATCTTGTCAAATCAATTTTACAAGAACCAGTTAAAAAAGGTACAGCGACTTATTGTGCCATAGCGGGAATGGATGTAGCAGCGAAAACGGGAACAACAGATAATAGCACGGATAGATGGCTTTGTGGATTTACACCATATTATACAACTGCTTGTTGGTTTGGTTATGATCAACGAGAGGAAGTAACAGGGTTTGCTGTAAATCCAGCAGGACAAATTTGGGATGCCGTTATGACAGACATTCATAAAGGATTGGCAGGAAGTACGTTTACCAAACCAAATGGAATTGTAGAACAGTCTGTATGTAAATCAACAGGAGGTTCAGCGATAGCTGGTTGTCCAGCTTATGTAGAAATATTTTCAGAGGACAATTTGCCAGAAAAGTGTGAAGGAAAGGGAGGCTCACAAACGATTTGCTCTGAATCGGGAAAAGTAGCTACACCATATTGTTCACAATATGTGGCAACCAAAGTAAATACATTTGGTGGTGTGGTGCCAAAAGAAAAATTGCAGTTATGGAAGGCTGTTAATGGATCAAATTATACGGTAAAAGGTAAAATAACTGATACCTGTCCAATCCATAAAAAACCGAAAGAAGAGGAAAAAGAGAAAGAGAAAAAGAATACTACACCTGTTAATGTTACTAAGCCACAAACCAATAATAATAAAAATAATATAATACCTAATAATACCAAGAAAAATAATATTAGTAGTAACAATAAAACGAATGGGACAAATATAACCAATACAACGAATACAATAAATAAAAACAATAGTAGTCCAACATCAAATACTAGTTCCAATCATAAAAAAACACAATAATTGATTTTATAAGTGAGATGTGAAGTTTCAATTTCACATCTCCGTTTGAGAGAGGAAAGAAGGGAAATTTTTGGATATTTATTTTTATAATACCTTAACCAAAACAAAAGAAAAATTCCAGTCAATTCATGGGAAAGAGGTTACGATTTATTCTTGTGGACCAACCGTGTATAAAGATGCTACCATAGGAAATATGAGGACAAATTTATTTCAGGATATTTTAAGAAGGACTTTGAAATACAATGGGTATACTTTAAAACATGCGATGAATATAACTGATGTTGGTCATTTGGTTTCAGATGGTGATGAGGGAGAAGACAAAATGCTAAAATCAGCCAGAGAAGAGCATAAGTCACCAATGGAGATTGCAGAGCATTATACAAAACTATTTTTTGAAGATTTAAAAGATTTGAATATTGAAATACCTGAGATCGTTTGCAAAGCAACAGACCATATAAAAGATATGTTAGCCTATGTAGAAGCATTAGGCGAAAAGGGATATGCTTATGAGACCTCAACAGCTATTTATTTTGATATAGCAAAATTAGATCAATATCCTATTTTGTCTCATCTTAATTTGGAAGAACAAAAAGCGGGGGCAAGAATAGGTATTGATCTGGAAAAGAGAAATCCTTATGATTTTGCTTTATGGATTAAGGCACCAGAAAATCATTTAATGAAATGGGATAGTCCTTGGGGGCTAAGTTATCCTGGATGGCATATTGAATGTTCTAGTATGGGACAAAAATATTTAGGAGAACAATTTGATATTCATACAGGTGGTATTGATTTAATTCCTACTCATCATGAAAATGAAATTGCCCAGAGTAAAGGAAAATGTGGAAAGGTACCAGCTAATTATTGGATGCATGGTGAATATTTGCTAATCAATGGTGGAAAAATGTCAAAAAGTTTAGGGAATGTGTATTTGCTTAAAGATTTGAAGGAAAAAGGATATGATCCTCTAGTTTATCGATTATTTAGTTATTCCAGTCATTATCGAAATAAATTGAATTTTACTTGGGAAGCAATAGAAGCGACTTCTAAATCACTGGATAGATTAAAAAATGGTTATCAATTGCATTTGGTGGGAAAAGATGAGGTAGAAGATGAAGTGATAGTAAATTTAGAGAGAAAATTTCAGGAAGCGATTAATGATGATTTGAATATGCCAGCTGCTATGGGAGTTGTTTGGGAAGTGGTAAGACAAGAAAAGAAATCACCTAAATTCGCTGATTTGCTTGCTAAGTTTGATACGGTTTTGGGATTAAAGATTCAACAACCTATGCAAAAATCACAAGAGAAGCTTCCTCAAGAAATTTTAGATTTGGTGGAAGAAAGAAAACAAGCAAGAGTGGATAAGGATTGGGCAAAATCCGATAGGTTGAGAGATTTAATTCAAAGTAAAGGTTATGAAATAAAGGACACAAAAGAAGGAACTAAAATAGCAAAGATATCGTTAATTTGACTTTTAAAATTACTAATATTATAATGAAAAAAACATGAGAAGGGTGGCGTTTAAAGAATGGCAATTCTATTACCAGGAGGAGCAGGATTTATTGGAAGTCATACTGCCATAGAATTATTAGAACAAGGAAAGGAAATTGTAATAGTAGATAACTTTTTAAATAGTAATGCAAAAGTTTTAGAGTCCATCCAAAAGATCACAGGAAAAGATTTTAAATTTTATGAGATAGATTACAAAAATAGAGAAGAACTAGAAAAAGTATTTAAAGAAAATGATATTGAGGCTGTTATCAATTTTGCAGGATTTAAAGCAGTAGGAGAATCGGTGCAAAAGCCAATTGAATATTATGATAATAATATTTCAGGTGCTTTGGTATTATTAGACACGATGAGAAAATATGGATGCAAGAAGTTTATTTTTAGTTCTTCAGCAACGGTTTATGGAGAACCAGAAAGAATTCCCTTAACAGAAGATTGTAGAGTAGGTGGAACAACGAATCCATATGGAAATACGAAATTATTTATTGAGCAAATTTTAAAAGATATTTATCGATCAGATAACACATGGGATATTTGTATTTTAAGATATTTCAATCCAGTAGGAGCTCATGAAAGTGGATTCATTGGAGAGGAACCACAGGGAATTCCTAATAATTTAATGCCATATATCGCTCGTGTAGCAAATGGGCAATTAAAGGAATTATCGGTATTTGGTGATGATTATAATACACCAGATGGGACAGGTGTTAGAGATTATATTCATGTAGTGGATTTGGCAAAAGGACATTTAAAAGCATTGGATAAAATCGAACAAGAAGGACAAGGTTTATCTATCTATAATTTGGGGACAGGAACAGGTTATAGTGTATTAGATATGGTAAAAGCCTTTGAAAAGGCAACTGGTAAAAAAGTACCTTATCAGATAGCGCCAAGAAGATCTGGCGATATTGCCACTTGTTATGCCGATCCACAAAAAGCGAAGAAAGAGTTGGGCTGGGAAGCGACTAAAACATTAGAAGATATGTGTCGAGACTCTTGGAATTATATTGTGAGACAAGGGGGACAACTTCTATGGAGGAAATTTTAGAAAACATAAAAAAAGTGATTTTAGAGAAAATAGACTGTGAGGCAATCCTATTGTTTGGTAGCTATGCAAGAGGAACACAAAACGCAGAAAGCGATGTGGATCTTGCGATAAAAACCAATCATAAAATTTCTAAAAAAGAAATGTTTCAAACAAGGCTAGAATTAGAAGAAACCATAAAGAAAGATGTTGATTTGATTGATTTAGATGATATCAAAGATGATTTTAGATATGAGATATTAATGAATGGAAAGACTTTGTATTGTAAAAATGAATTAAAATTTGAGTTATATAAGTTAGACATGTATCAAGAATATTTTGATTTAAACGAAGGTAGACAAGCTATCATAATATTAAATAAATATGAGACCATAGAAAAGTGTATTCATAGAATAAACGAAGAATATGAAGATACTCCTTCTAATTTGCAAGATTATAGAAGAAATGATGCCATTGTTTTAAATTTACAAAGAGCGTGTCAAGCTGTAATGGATATAGCGATGTATATGGTATCCACTAAATCGCTAGGAATACCACATGCTAATAGTGAAGCATTTGAGATTTTGTATCAAAATCATTTAATTAGTGAAAGAGTTTTAAAAAATATGAAAGGTATGATTGCTTTTAGAAATATTGCTGTACATGCATACCGAGAAATCGATGATGAGATCTTGCAAGAGGTAATAGAAAATCATTTAGAGGATTTGATTGAATTTGCAAGGGAAATGTTAAATGTATAAAATTGTGACACAAGGGGGACAGGTCTAAATTGTCTCAAAGGAGGAAGTATGATAAATTTTAAACAAGAAATTGCCAAACAAATTGCGAAAGCAATTAACTTAGAGGCAAAAGAATTAGAAGCTTATATAGAAATTCCAAAAGAGGTAAAAAATGGAGATTATGCCTTTCCTTGTTTTCGTCTTGCCAAAGAGTTAAAAAAGGCTCCACCACAAATAGCAAATGAAATAAAGGACAAATTAGTAATGGATGAAGTTATAATAGAAAAAGTGGAAGTACTAGGTGGTTATTTAAATTTTTACAGCAATAAAAAAACTTTAACAAAAGAAGTTTTAACAGAAATGGCTCAAAAGGAAGAATATGGAAAGTCAGAGCTTGGTAAAGGAAAAACCATAGTGGTAGAGTATTCTTCTCCGAATATTGCGAAACCATTTCATATAGGACATTTAAGAAACACAGTAATAGGAGCTGCTTTATACAACATATATAAGTACTTAGGCTATCATACAATTGGAATGAATCATTTGGGAGATTATGGCACCCAATTTGGAAAATTAATAGAAGGTTATAAAAGATGGGGTAATGAGTATAACTTAGAGGAAAATCCAATTGAAGAATTGATGAAAATATATGTTAGAATCAATCAACTTTGTGAACAAGATGAAACGGTTTTAGAGGCTTGTAGAGAGAATTTTCATTTATTGGAGCAAAAAGATGCTGATTGTGTAGAATTATGGGAAAGATTTAAAAACGTTAGTTTACAGGAATTTCAAAAAATTTATGATAGGCTTGGCATTCAATTCGATGCTATGATTGGAGAATCTTTTTATATTGATAAAATGGACAAAGTGTATGAATTATTAGAGCAAGCTAATGTTTTGCAAGAGTCAGAAGGGGCACAGATTGTTGATTTGGAGGATCAAGGTTTAGGGGTGTGCATGATAAAAAAGTCGAATGGTTCTAGCATTTATGTGACAAGGGATTTAGCAGCGATTCGTTATAGAGCACAAACTTATGATTTTGATAAATGTTTATATGTGGTAGCTTATGAACAAGCTTTGCATTTTAAACAATTATTTGAAGTAGCAAAATATTTAGATGTACCAGAAAAGTGTAAACAGGGATTAAGACATGTACAATATGGTATGGTGCGTTTAAGTACTGGAAAAATGTCAACAAGAGAAGGTAATGTAATCAAGGTAGAAGATTTATTAACAGAGGCTATTAATAGGGTAGAAGATGTCATCAAAGAAAAAAATCCAGAGATGGAAAATCCAGAACAAGAAGCTAAAAAAATTGGAATAGGAGCTGTCATTTTTCATAATTTAGCTAATACCATTATCAAAGATCAGGTATTTGATTGGCAAAATGTATTGAATTTCCAAGGGGAGACAGGTCCTTATATCCAATATACTTATGTAAGAACGAAAAGTGTATTGGAAAAAGCAGGATATTTGCCAAAGGTAGAAGATATTAAGATAGAAAAGTTGTTAGATGAATATTCACAAGATATGATTAAATTGATTTATTCTTTTGAAGATATTTTGCTACAAGTGACCCAAAAGGATGAACCTTCTATATTGGCAAGATATTTGATCGATTTGGCAAAGGCGTTTAGTAATTTTTATCATGAAAATAAGATTATTGTGGAGGATCAAGATTTGCAAGATGCTAGAGTTTATTTGACATATAGTGTCAGCCGCGTTTTGAAAATAGGTGCTAGTTTACTTGGTATTGAAATGCCAGATAAAATGTGATATAAACTTATTAAAAAGTATGTAGTAAGATAAATTAGAACGGAGGAATAGAAATGGCAAGAAAAGATGATTATGAGGAAGAAGAGTTACCAAAGGCATTTCAAAAAAATAGAGAAGAAGAGGAATTGCCAAAGGCTTTCCAAAAAAATAAGGAGGAAGAAAAGTCAAAAAAGATGAAAAAGTCAAATAACAATCAGGCAAAACATAAAAAAGAAAGAAAGAAAAACGGAAAGTTAAAATTATTTGGGAAAATAGTTTTAGTACTAGTAGTTTTATTGGCTATTTTAGTAGGAAGTATTTTTTGGTTTGTCACAAATAAATTAGGAAAATTGCAATTAGTAAAGATTGATGAAGGAGATTTGGGAATTTCCGAAGAAGTTTCAGAACATTTATCAGGTTATCGAAATATTGCGATTTTTGGAGTGGATAGTAGAGATAATAATTTGGATAAAGGAAATAGAAGTGACTGTATTATTGTGGCAAGTATCAATAACAAAACAAAAGAAGTAAAATTGATTTCTGTTTACCGTGATACTTATGTACAAATCGAAGGTCATGGGTTAGATAAAATAACACATGCTTATTCTTATGGATCAGCCCCTCTTGCTATTAAGACATTGAATACAAATTTGGATTTAAATATTAAAGAATTTGTTACCGTTAATTTTGATTCTGTGGCAGAAGCAGTTGATCAATTAGGTGGTGTTAGTATTAATGTAGAAACACAAGAGGAATTAAAATATCTAAATACCTATATCGATGAAACGGCAAGAGTAACAGGAAAGTCAAATGCTAAAGTTGCATCAACAGGAAGGAAAACCTTAAATGGAGTACAAGCAGTGGCTTATTCAAGAATTCGTTATACAGCGGGAGGAGATTATAAAAGGACGGAGAGAATGAGAACGGTAATTGAAGCAATGGCCAATAAATTAAAAACAAAGAATGTAAGTGAAATGAATCGTTTTATTGATTTTATTTTACCGAAAGTGTATACCAATATAACAGCAGGAGATATTTTTGCGTTAATGCCAAGTGCTACCAGTTTCAAAATATCAGAAAGTATTGGATGGCCATATGAAACAAAGGGAATTACTTTGGATCGATGGTATGGTGTTCCCATTACTTTACAAAGCAATGTAAGTCAATTACATAAAGAGGCATTTGGTGAACCAGATTATACGCCATCTGAAACGGTAAAAACAATTAGTAATAGTATTGTTACTAAAACAGGATATGGTAAATAATGCTTTTTGTAAAAAAATATAGAAATATAGAATAGAGACATAAAATGTGACTGAAAACCAGCATGAATGCTGGTTTTCAGCGCATAACCCAAAACAGGTTACAGTCTACATAAAACGACAAAATTGTTGACATTTTAGTTAAAAGCATATATAATAAATAAAGAACATATGAAAAATTATGTAGGGGGTTGTTAAGATGATAAATCAAAATATAAATATGACTTATTTGATAGATAATGATATCATATCTATTCCAAATGAGCCAATAGAAGTTTCTGGAAATAGATTAAACAGAATTATTAAGAGGGTAATGGACATAATAGGTGGATTTTTGGGAACACTATTATTAATACCGCTTACTTTTGGGATTTACATAGCAAATTTGATTGTAAATGATAAAGGACCTATTTTTTATGCACAAAAGAGAATTGGTAAAGATGGAAAAATCTTTACGATCTATAAATATCGTTCCATGGTAGTAAATGCAGACAAAAAGTTAAATAAATATTTAAGAGAAAATGAAGAAGCAAGGGAAGAATATAGGCAATACAAGAAATTAAAAGAGGATCCAAGAATAACAAAAGTTGGAAAATTTCTTAGAAAAACTAGTTTAGATGAGTTTCCACAATTTATTAATGTATTAAAAGGAGAAATGAGTTTAGTAGGACCACGTCCTTATTTAAGAAGAGAAAAGAAAGACATGGGAGAAAATTACAAAACCATTATTTCTGTAAAACCAGGCATCACAGGATATTGGCAAGTAAATGGTAGAAGTGAAAAGGATTTTCAAGAAAGAACAGGTATGGATGTAGATTATATTCGTGATCAAAATTTATGGTTTGATATAAAAATTATCATAAAAACAGCATTAAAGATATTCAAAAAAGAAGGAGCCATCTAACATTAGGAGGAAATATGAAGAGAATTGTATTAATTACAGAAGTAATGGAAAAAGGCGTTGGCAAGCATATCATGGATTTATTTTCGCTTTTTTCAGAAGACAGTCAATCAGATTTGATTGTGTTATATGGTGCAGAAAGAGTGGAACCACAATTTCAAAAAATGATAGATACCCATAAAGATAAATTTATTAAGATAGAGCATTTAAAAAGAAGTATTGGCATAGGTGATATAAAAAGTATTTTTGAAATAGCAAAAATATTAAAAGACATAAAGCCAGACGTTGTTCACTGTCACAGTTCAAAAGCAGGATTAGCTGGAAGAGTTGCTGCTAAGTTAGAAAAAGTGAAAAATGTCTACTATTCACCACATGCCTATTTTTTTCTGAAATTTAAAAACAATTCTCTTAAAAGATTTATTTTTAAGATAGCAGAGAAGTTTTTATCCAAAAGATGTACAACTTGTACAATTGCAACATCTAAGGGAGAAAAGGAAGCATTTTTAAATAATCATATAGATAAAAAGGAAAAATGTATCTTAATAGAACATGGTATTCAAGTACCAGAAATAGAAAATAAACAATTGCAAGAATACAAAGAAAAATTTAAAATTGGTGAAAATCAAGTAGTAATAGGTGCAATGGCAAGATTAGAACAACAAAAAGATCCTATTACTACTATTACAGTGATAGAAAATATAGTGAGACAGAACGAAAATACAGTGGGAATATTATTTGGAAATGGAAGTATGTATGAAACGATATTAGAAAAGTACAATAAGATAGAAGAACCATATAAAACTAGGATTGTTCTAGCTGGTGAAACAAAAGAACCAGAATTATCAATTGCTATGATGGATGTTTATTTGACTACCTCTTTATATGAAGGATTACCTTATACGCTTTTAATGGCATTAGGTTATGGTAAACCAATTTTAGCTACTAATGTAGAAGGAAATAAAGATTGTGTTATAGATGGTGTAAATGGATTTTTATTTGAGGTAGGAGATAGTGCGAAGGCAGAAAATGCTTATGAAAATATGATAAAACAGAATGGATTACTGAAACAAATGGGCAAAGAAAGTAAAAATATCTATCAACAGAGATTTTCTATGGAGCAAATGAAAAATATGTATCAGAAGTTATATAGGGAGGAAACAAATGAGTAAAATAGTAATTTTAGGTTGTGGCTATATAGGAACCAATGTTGCTAATTATATTGCTACACATTATGAAGAAGAAATTTATGTGATAGGATATAAAAATGAATATGTGGATTACTTGAATCAAAAAGTCCAATTTAAAGAAATACCAATTCAAGAGATTGATGTGAAAGATAAAGAACTATTTCAAGATGCTGTATGTATAGATGCCACTGGAAATATTAATGCTACTAGTTCCTCTAATATTGCGGGGATACAATGTTTAGAGAATTGTATACAAAAAGTACAGTTAATTCATAAATTGTATGAATTAAATATAAAGAAATATATCTTTTTATCTTCAGGGGGAACGATTTATGGAGATTCTTTAAAAAGACATAAGGAGAATGAAAAGAGTAATCCTTTAAACGTTTATGCATTAGAAAAGACTATTTTGGAGCAATTTTTAAATATAAATTATATTGAAAATCATGATTTTAATTATTTGATATTGCGAATATCCAATCCATATGGAGGGATTGTTTCGCCTCATAAAAAGCAAGGAATTATTGATGTAACCATTCAAAAAGCCATAAATGGAGAAGTAATTGATTTTTATGGGGATATGGACAATGTGAGAGATTATATTTATATCGATGATTTAAGTGAAGCAATTTATCAGTTGATAGTATCTAATAAAGTGAATGAGATTTATAATATTGGTACAGGTGTAGGATATAGTATAAGAGAAGTGTTCAAACAAATTGAGAAAACATACCAAACTAAAATTAAAATAAAAAAATGTGATGCGGTAAAGGCAATTAATATTAGAACAAATGTGTTGAATATTCATAAATTAAAGAGAGATATTAATTTTTCTCCTTCTATTACTTTAAAAGAAGGAATTGAGAGAATTAAAAATGAAAAAGTTTAATCTATTGACATTTTAGAAAAACAAGGTATAATTTAAGGGAATTAGTTTATAAAATGCGAAGGTGTAAAAAATGAAATTAGGTTTTATATTTGATGTAGTCATGCTAAGAGATGAAAACAATGATTATTATGATATTAATTTTAATAATAAATTGTGGGAAGATCGTTATCTACCAATTTTTGATCGTATGATAGTAGCAACAAGAGTGAAAGATATGAAAAATAGTGATATTCAAAAGAGAAAAGGATATACGATCGCAAATGGAGAAAAGGTTCAAATGAAACCAATAGCAGATTATGAAAAAGTGACAGATGTGTTTTTTAGAAGAAGAAAAATTTATAAAGCTCTTCAAGAGGTAATTGAACAATGTGATTGCGTGATTATTAGATTGCCAAGTCCATTAGGAAATTTGGCATGTAATATGTGTAGAAAATTAAATAAAAAATATGCGATAGAAATGGTGGCATGTGCTTGGGATGGCTATCGATATCATGGTCATTGGGCTGGAAAAATAGTAGCACCTTATATGTTATGGCAAACGAAAAAACAATGTCGATTGGCTAAAAGAGCAGTATATGTTACCAATCAATTTTTACAAAAAAGATATCCAACGAGTGGAATCACGACCAATGCTTCTAATGTCATGATACATGAGCCAACAGCTGAAATTTTAGAACAGAGAATAGAAAAGATAAAACAAGAAAAACAGGATTATGTTTTAGGATTAATTGGAACATTAACCTTACAATCAAAGGGACAAAAAGTAGCTTTACAAGCTTTGAAAATTTTAGTGAAAAAATATCCTACGATAAAAATTGAGTTGTTAGGAGCAGGGGATAAGACTTTATTGATGAATCAGGCACAAAAGTTAGGTATTACGGAAAATGTATGTTTTAAAGGTACTTTGCCAAGTGGAATAGAGGTACTTAAATGGATGGATACATTAGATATTTTGTTGATTCCAAGTTTTCAAGAAGGATTACCAAGGGCATTGATTGAAGCTATGAGTAGAGGGTGTCCAGCAGTAGGAGCTAAGACAGGAGGAATACCAGAATTGATAAGGGAAGATGTGATACATAATCCAGGTGATGCTGTAAAATTGGCTCAAGATATTGAAAAGATTATAGAAAACAAGGAATTTGCTATGCAATTGGCTAAGGAGAATTTTGAGAATTGTAAGGATTATACCAAGGAAAAATTGGATCAGAGAAGAAGTGAATTTTGGCAAGATTTTGCGAATGAATGTAAATAAATGATATTATAGTAAAAAGGATAGATTTAAAATGAGATATGTGGAAGGAATTATACACAAATGTGTAGCACTTTTAAAATTATGTTTATTAAAATTAATATATTGTACAAAAATAAGTTTTCATTTTAATGAATCTATATCAATTTCAACTAAAATCAAGATAAAAGGACAAGGAAGGATTGATTTAGGAAAGAAAATTTCAACAAGGAGGAATGTTGAATTCAATTCTAATCAAGGTGGCATGATAAAGATAGGAAATGGTACTTTTTTTAATAATAATTGTATCGTAGCGAGTCATGAGAAAATTGAAATAGGAGAGGATTGTTCTTTTGGACCTAATGTTGTTATCTATGATCATGATCACGATTTTAAAGTTCATGACGGAAAGAAAATGGAAAAATATAAAACTTCTCCTATCATAATAGGAAATAATGTATGGATTGGGGCAAATGTTATTATTTTAAGAGGTGTTACCATTGGTGATAACTCAGTTGTTGCAGCTGGTACTATTGTACGAAAAGATGTAAGGGAGAACGTTATATATTATTCTAAAATAGAAAATAATGAAAAAGAATATAAAATTAATTAGTCTAAAAGAAAAAATAAAAGAGAGGAAAAATAATGGATACAGTATTGAAATTTAAAGAATCTGGAAATATTTTAAATAAAATTACGGATATCTCACTTTTGTTATTTTTATGTGTAAAAACAGGGATTGGCAATAGAGGGATATTGGAATACATTATGTATATAGCTTTTATAGGTTTAGTATTTTTTCAGGTATGTCAGTCTAAAAAAATCAAGATTACCAAATATACTATTTGGTATACTATTTTTGTTATCTTTTCTGGAATTTCTTATTTTTGGGCAATGAGTCACGAATTTTTTAAACAGTCATTTTTTACGATGGGGGCACTCCTTGTATTTAATGTTGCAATATGCAATTATGTTAATTCAAAGGAAAAGTTGAATCAAGTAATTAAATATTTTGTATGGGCTAATATTTTTACTGCTATTAAAATTTTATTATTGTATAATACTTGTTCAGGCGAGGTAGCTGATAGGATAACAAAAATAACAGGTATTTATTTTAATACCATTGCACAAGTAATGGCATTTTCTACTATTTTAACAGTTTACCTTTATAAAATTTATAGAAAAAAAGTATATTTAGTATTTTTATTGGTGCAATTTTGTACAATATTCTTAACGGAATCCAGAAAGGGATTTTTGATTCCAATTATAGGAATTATTATCATGTTGATTTTTGAAAAAAAGACAATGAAAAAATTTTTAACGTATTTAAGTATAGGCGTTGTTGGTGTAATTGGTATATTTATATTTTTTAAAATTAATGATAGTTTTTCACAAGAAATGCAACAACTTTATAGTTCTGTTGTAAAAGATGATACAGGAGATTATAGTATCAATTTAAGAGAGTTTTTTATTGATACAGGAATAGAGATATTTAAAGATAAGCCAATGTTAGGTATTGGACTAAATAATTTTGCTTATTATGTTAAAAATTGTACAGAATATACAGAAGCTAGGTATTCGCATAATAATTATATTGAAATGCTTAGTTGCTTGGGAATTGTTGGTTTGATTTTGTATTATTGGTTCTATCTATATATATTAGTAAAATTATTGATAAAACTGATTAAAAATAGAAATGATTTACAATTGATATTAGGATTCACCTTAGTTTTCGTATTAATGATATTTGAATGGGGAATTGTTTCTTATTCAGGTTGTATGTATAATATTATTATTTTTATTGCTTACTATATACTAGAATTTAAAGAAAAAAACAAGGATGATAAAGAGCTAATTGAGGCTGGAAAGGAACTGATAGAGAATGATAAATAAACTAAAAAAACTATTGAAAAATGACTATGTATTCTCTATCTTACAGAAAGCCTTAAATATATTAACAGGTATTGTTACAATATCTCTTATTAATAGATATCTGGGACCTTCTCTAAAAGGGGAATATACCTATATAACTAACATAGCTACAATTTTGGCTGTTGTTTTGGGGTTTGGATTTTATGAATCTTACCCATTTGTAAAAAGACAAAAAAAAGAAGAACAATTAAAGTCATATTTAGATATTTTTATGTTACAGTTTATCCTATATTTAATCATTGGAATTATTATTGGGATTGTGACAAAAGATAAGACAGTGGTATTGGTATCTATATTAGTGCCAGTCCAAGTTTTAACATCACAGTTGCAAATGATTGGAATGGTAGAATTTATTAGATATAGGCAGGTTTTGCAGATCGTAAATTATTCGATTGATATGATATTAACAATACTTGCTTATCTATTTGTGCCTCAAACAATCTATATTTTATTATACATATTAGTATTTAAAGATTTAGCATATATAATAGCATATTTAGTGAAATGTAAGTATGTACCAAAACTATTTAAGGTAAATAAAAGATTTATAACATTTTTATTCAAATTTGGTTTTGTGGCTATGCTTACTAAATTATTGATAGAACTAAATTATAGAATTGATGTCTTGATGTTAAAAATATTTGTACCTTATGTAGAAATTGGATTATATTCAGTTGGGTCAAAGTTGGCACAATATGTGTGGCTAATTCCAGATGCTTTTAAAGAAGTTATTTATGCAAGAACAGCCAAAAATGATTCTGTTGATGAGATAAAATTTGTTTTAAAAATAAATATTGTAATAACTATTTTTATTATAATTTTTATCCTTATATTTGGAAAACTTATTATTCATATTTTATTTGGAGAGGAATATTTAAATGCTTATCCTGTGACTTGTATTATTTTCTTTGGCATACCTAGTATGGTACTTTATAAGATTATTAGTCCATTATATATGGCAAATGGAAAGCAAAATAAATGTTTTTTCATATTATTAGTTAGTGTGATCGCTAATATTATTACAAATTTCATTTTTATTCCTTTGTGTGGAAAGTTTGGGGCTGCTATTTCAACGGTATTTTCTTATAGTATTTGTGGATTGATATTTTATATCAGTTTTATAAAAGATTATCATTTGCATTGGTATGAAGGATTAGTTTTTAATAAAAAGGATATGGATAAAATAAAAGGATATTTTGGTAAGAAAAAAGAGGCAGTAGGAATTCAAAAGAGTGAGGAGGATAACTAATAACTAAAATATTAGTTTTGTGTGCAAATGAAAAATAGACAAATTGATTCTTTAAAAGGAATTTTAATGTTAATGATAGTTTTTTATCATTATACCTATCGATTTCAAGAATTATATCAAATACAAACCATTAACTTTTTTACTTTGGAGTTTTGGGGAATTATAGGAGTAGCAGGATTTTTTATTATATCTGGATATTTTATTTTTCCCAAAGATACGAATAACTATAATATGAAACAACATTTAGTAAAAAGAATAGCAAGATTATATCCAGCGTATCTCTTATGCCTTACTGTTATTTTTATTAGTGTAAAGGTGTTTCGGATTGCCAGGAAGAGAAGCAAGTTTTTTGGATTATTTGTTAAATATAATCATGCTAAATGGATATATTGGAGGGGAATATATTGATGGTGCCCATTGGTATTTAACATATTTGATATTATTTAATGTTATCATAGCAGTAATTGCATGGATAGAAAAGAAATATAAAATAGATAAAATAAATTTATTTATTTTGTGGATGGTTGCTAATTTTACAACGAAAGTTTTATCTTTGTATCTAAGTCCATTTTCGTTACTACATAATTTGTTAGGCGGTCAATACATGATTTTTCTAATGATGGGAATAGCGTTAAAGGAACTTTTGAAAGACAAAGAAGAAATAATGCATAAAAGGAAATATATTTTTCTATTTGTATTTTCTCAAATTATGTGTTTATTCACTCAGAATGTTATAGTCTTTATTGGAATAGAAATATTTTTGTTCATTTTTGTACATGCTATTAAAGAAAAAATAACTATTTTAGATAACAAATTAATAAATGGAATAGGAAATATATCTTATATTACTTATCTATTACATCAAAATATAGGATACCAGATGCTTTTTGGAATGATTTTTGTTTTTCATCAGTATATGCTAATGTATACTCTTGTTGTAACTTGTATCATGCTAGGTATATCTGCTTTTATGTATAAATATTATGAGGTACCAATACAAAAAAGAATGAGTGAGATTATGAAAGAAAAGTTTAAAAACAGCCAAAAGGGGAATTTGAGTGGAAGAACAAGTTAAACCAAGAGATATGAATTTTGAATTATTAAGGATTATAGCAATGTTATTAATTGTAGCTTTGCATTATATTAGTCATTCTGGGCTAGAGAAAAGACTAGAATTATACAGCTTCAATTATATATGGATCGATGCCATTAAAGCCTTAGCTATGATATCTGTTAATTTATATGTTTTAATAACTGGATATTATATGATTAAAACGAAAATGAAATTAAAAAAAGTATTATATATTTGGGGATTGACATTATTTTATTCTATCAGCCTGTTAATAGCTTCTATGATACTTGGAAGAAAATTACAATTGGTAACAATCATAAAATCATTTTTGCCTTTTTCTGCGGGAATTTATTGGTTTGTAACTGCATATATTGCTTTATATATTTTAATACCATTTATTAACAAACTACTATTAAGTTTCAATAAAAAGCAATATCAATTGCTATTGATTATCCTATTTGGTATAATAGTTGTTGTAAAGTCAATATTTCCCAATAATACTTATATTGAACCAAGTATCAATGGAAATCATGTAAGTTGGCTTATCTATGTATATATGTTAGGAGGATATATAAGGTTATATTGGAACAAAGAAATAAATAAAAAACTTTGTTTTATAACTCCTTTATTGATAGCTACAGTAATTGCAATTGTTAGAACGATCTCAGGAAAATATTTTGGGATAAATATGAATCGATTGCTACAGTCTGTCAATATATTAAATTTCATTTCTATGATGTGCTTTTTCTTATATTTTAAAGAAATTAAGATAACAAATGAAAAAATTAATAACATAATTGGGAAAATGGCATCCAGTACATTCGCAATATATTTAATACATAATAATCCTAATTTTAGATCATTGTTATGGAAAAAAGTTATGGGGGAATTTGAGTTTGTGAATACACCATTCTTAATATTACATTTTCTTATGGTAGTAATTGGGATATTCTTAATAAGTATGGTGATAGATCTAATCAGAAGAAAGATTTTTGATTTATGCAAAAAGACAAAAATAATGCAAAAAATGGATGGAAAATTAGATCATGTAAATGAAAAATTTTGTAAGATAATGGAGGAAGAAGAATGAAAACTTATTTTATTACTGGGGGAGCGGGATTTATTGGCTCGAGCTTAACAGAAAGATTATTAAAAGAAGGGAACAAGGTTGTTGCTATTGATAATTTTTGTAATTTTTATGATCCGAAAATTAAAGAAAATAATATATTAAAATTTGAACCTAATGAAAATTATAGAATTTATAGAAATGATATAAGAGATGGACAAGCCATCAAGAAAATTTTTGATGAAAATAAAATCGATATTGTCATGCATTTAGCAGCCATGGCAGGTGTACGACCATCGATAGAAAATCCTGTACTTTATCAAGAAGTGAATTGCTTAGGAACACAAAATATATTAGAAGAGATGAAAAATCATAAAATACAAAATTTAGTTATGGCATCATCAAGTAGTGTATATGGAAATTGCAAAGAGGTACCATTTAGAGAAGATATGGTAGTAGATTATGCGATTAGCCCTTATGCGGCAACCAAAAAAGCCAATGAAGTTATGACACATGTGTATCATAAATTATTTGACATGAATGTAATGATGCTGAGATTTTTTACCGTTTATGGACCAAAACAAAGACCAGATTTAGCGATTAACAAATTTACAAGATTGATGTTAGCAGAAAAAGAAATACCAATGTTTGGAGATGGAACTACTTCAAGGGATTATACGTATATTGATGATATTGTAGAGGGAATTGTAAAAGCATGTAATTATACATTAGAAAATAAAGATGTATATGAAATACTAAATATAGGGAACTCATCTCCAACATCATTAAAAGAAATGATCGAAACCATAGCTAAAGTTTTGAAGATAGATCCCAAAATCAAGCAATTACCAATGCAACCAGGTGATGTAGATCGAACTTTTGCCGATATCACAAAGGCAAAAGAATTGATAGGGTATGAGCCCAAGACGACATTTGAAGAAGGAATCAAAAAATTTATTGATTGGTATAAAGAGAATCAAGAATTATATAAATAAAAATGAAGGAAGTGTAAAGGATGAAACAATATAAAATAGCGGTAGCAGGAACAGGATATGTAGGATTAGTGGCAGGGGTATGTTTTGCAGAAAGAGGACATGATGTAATATGTGTCGATGTAGATGAAAAAAAGGTTGAATTGATGAAAAGTGGAGTGTCTCCCATTTATGAGCAAGATTTAGAAGCATTAATGCAAAAAAATTATAAAGAGGGAAGATTAGACTATACAACAGATTACAAAAAGGCTTATCAACAAGCAGATGCCATCTTTATAGGTGTTGGAACACCAGAACAGCCAGATGGTTCAGCAAATTTAAGTTATATAGCAACTGTTTCAAGACAAATTGCAGAAAATATAGAGAAAGATTGTCTAGTAGTTGTAAAATCAACCGTGCCAATTGGAACGAATGATAAAGTAGAACAATTTATCAAAGATTTTTTAGTGCATGATGTAAAAGTGGAAGTGGCAAGTAATCCTGAATTTTTAGCACAAGGAACAGCAGTAAGAGATACTTTAGAAGCAAAAAGAATCATTATTGGGACGGAAAGCAAAGAAGCAGAAAAAATGTTGATGGACATTTATGAGCCATTCCATTTGCCAATTGTTTCTGTTAGTAGAAGAAGTGCTGAAATGATAAAATATGCTTCCAATGATTTCTTGGCATTAAAGATATCCTATATGAATGATATAGCTAATCTTTGTGAATTAGTGGGAGCCAATATTGAAGATGTGGCAGAAGGAATGAGCTATGATCCAAGAATTGGAGCTAATTTCTTAAAAGCAGGTATTGGATATGGGGGTTCTTGTTTCCCAAAAGATACAAAAGCTCTTAAATATATAGCAAAACAACATGGATATAAATTGAAAACGGTGGAAGCAGCAGTGGATGTTAATGCAGAACAAAAAACAAAGTTATATCAAAAGGCTTGTGATCGATTGATTACGTTTAATGGGCTAAAAGTAGCAGTATTAGGATTGGCTTTTAAACCAGGAACGGATGATTTAAGAGAGGCTCCATCTTTAGATAATGTGGAATTACTACTAAAACAAGGTGCTAAAATCTATGCTTATGATCCAGTGGCAGTTGATAATTTTAAAAAGAAATATCCAGACCAGATTACTTATGTAGAAAAACCAGAAGAAGCTTTAGAAGATGCTAGTGTTTGTTTTGTTTTTACAGAATGGAAAGAGATTAAAGAGGTACAACCGAAACAATATAAAGATTTGATGAAAACACCACTGGTTTATGATGGAAGAAATATATATGATTTACAAGAAATGAAAGGAATAGGGGTTGAATATTATTCAATTGGTAGATAAAGAGTAAATATAAATGATGTTCACTACGTTTGTAGTTGAATGTCATTTTTTGTTATAGAAAAAATGCATTTGGTAGAAAAGTGTTTGGAAAAAATATATTATGTTCAGTATTAACAACTACATTGTTCACATGTATAATAAAGCGAAAAAAGAAATATTTTGTTGAAATATATCAAGGAGGAGACAAATGTTATTTAACTCATATAACTTTTTAATATTTTTTCCAATTGTAACACTAGTATATTATTTAATACCACACAAGATAAGATACATTTGGCTTTTGCTGGCAAGTTATTATTTTTATATGTGTTGGAATGCAAAATATGCATTAATTTTATTATTTTCAACGGGTATAACATATGTAAGTGGTTTATTCATAATAAGAGCAGATAAAATTAAAGAGGACAAGAAAAGAATCAGTAGCAAGAAAATATTGGTAGCATTGAGCTTCCTTATAAATCTATCAATATTATTTTTATTTAAATATTTCGATTTTGCAGTAGAGAATATAAATAGAGTTTTAAGTTATCTAAATATACAAGTTATCAATCCATCATTTGATGTAATCTTACCAGTTGGAATTTCATTTTACATATTTCAGGCATTAAGTTATACAGTAGATGTATATCGTGGGGACGTAATAGCAGAAAGGAATTTCTTAAAATATGCATTATTTGTCTCTTTTTTTCCACAACTTGTAGCAGGACCAATTGAAAGATCTAAAAATTTATTAAAGCAAGTACATGAAAAACATTACTTTGATGGACAGCGAGTAAAAGATGGTTTATTACTTATGATTTGGGGTGGTTTTTAAAAAATTGTAATTGCAGATAGAGTGGCAATATTTGTAGATACTGTATTTAACAAATTTCCACAATATGGAGGAATGTACATTGTGGTTGCAGCTATTCTTTTTGCTTTCCAGATATATTGTGATTTTTCAGGTTATTCAACTATTGCAATAGGTGCAGCAAAAGTTATGGGATTTGAATTAATGGAAAACTTTAATGCACCTTATATGTCAATGTCTGTTGCAGAATTTTGGAGAAGATGGCATATATCACTTTCTAGTTGGTTTAGAGATTATTTGTATATACCACTAGGAGGGAACAGAAAAGGAAAATTAAGAAAATATATAAATTTAATGATTGTATTTATTGTAAGTGGATTATGGCATGGAGCACAATGGTCATTTATAGTATGGGGAGCTTTAAATCGGAATTTTCCAGATTATAGGGGAAAGATTGAAGAGCCTACGTGATTGGATTGTTAAAAAATTACATTTAAATAGAGAAACAGCTAGTCACAAAATATACAAAATAGTTACAACGTTCCTATTAATAGATTTTACATGGATATTTTTTAGAGCCAATAGTTTTAAAACAGCTTTAAAAATGATCGAAAGTATATTTACAGAATATAATCCATGGATATTATTTGATGAAAGTTTATATAAGTTAGGATTAGATAGAAGGAATTTTCAACTTATGATTATAGCAATTCTAATTTTATTGATAGTGGATTTTATAAAATGGAAAGGATATCGTGTAAGAGAATGGATCTATAAGCAGGAAAGATGGTTTCGATGGAGTTTTTATATCATAAGTATCTTAGCTGTATTAGTTTTTGGAATTTGGGGTCCAGTATTTAATGAAAGTTCTTTTATATACTTTCAATTTTAAAGGAGAGAGATATGAAAAAGAGAATATATGCAATAATTAAAGTGATAATTTTTTTATTCCTATTATTGATATGTTTAGACATGGTATATAATATAACGAAACGAAAATATGCCTATCAAAAAACAGCAGATTTTTTTAATCAAAAAGAAAATTTTGATGTATTGTTTTTTGGAAGTAGTCATATGTTTGTAAGTATATATCCAATGGAATTATGGAATAAATATGGTATAATTTCTTATAATATGGGAAGTCGTAGTGCAACACCAGCAGTTTCCTATTATAATTTGCTACTTGCATGCAAAGAAAAGAAACCTAAAATGATAGTATTGGATACTTATATGATATTGCATAATAGAAAAACATCCTTTAATAATTCTACTGATTCAATGCATGCTACATTTGATCCATATCCATTATCTTATAGCAAATATCTAGCTATAAGAGATTTATGTGGAGAAGAAAAGATTCTTGATAATATAATGGAATATTTATTTAATTTTTCAATATATCATGCAAGATGGAATAATTTAAGTCAGGAAGACTTTAAATACATTAATAAATATGAGAAGGGGGCAGAATATAAAATAAATGTTGCTGAAACTGATGAGATGATTGCATTCGATTCAGTAGATATATTTGATAAAGAAGAAACTGTAAATATGAAGTATTTAAGAAAAATTATCGAGTATTGCCAAGCAAATAGAATCGAAGTATTAGTTACATGTAATCCTTATATTCCATCATATGATGAAATAGCAGTTTCCAAATATGTACAAACTATATGTAATGAATATAATATTAATTATATTAATTTTCTTAATATGGATATAGTAGACTATGATATAGACTTCTTTGATAAGAATCAACATTTGAATGTGTCAGGAGCTAGAAAAGTTACAGATTATTTAGGTCGTTATATAATGGAAAATTATGATATACTAGATCAAAGAGAAAACAAAAACTATTCTTTTTGGAACGAAGATTATAATCATTATATAGATATGAAAATTAGTAGTTTAAGGAAGAATAAACAAAGTTTAAATAATTATTTAATGTTACTTTATGGAGAGAAAGATATTAAATTTGAAATAAAGCTATCAAGTAAAAAAGAAATACAAGAGGGAAGCACTTTTCAACGATTACTTGCTAATTTAGAAAATAATTATCAAATAGATGATACAGCTTTTGAAGATAATCAAGATAAAACTATAAAAATTACTATATATGATAATAGAGTCGGAAAAGAAATTGAAACAGTTTGGTTTTAGATAAATATTTGGTAAAACTAAAATTAGATAAAAAAATATAAAATAGTTGAAAATCATAGATAGATGTGTTAGAATAAAAACATAATTTATCTATGTTTTTTATAGATAAACTTTTATTCTAATTTGTAGTTTTAATTCATGGATTTTATATCACAACTTATTTTTATTTCAATTATTTTTTTGATAATTAAGAGAAATATTATAATAAATCGATATAAGTAATTTGAACAAAGAAGGGAGGAAATAACTATGACAGTAGATGAACTTTGGCAAAATTTACAACCATATATGAAAAAAGTCAACAACCTAGAAGATTCAGTACAAGAATTAAAAGGAGAAATGAGCGAAGTAAAAGGAACAGTACATAACTTAGAGAATTCAGTACAAGAATTAAAAGGAGAAATGAGCGAAGTAAAAGGAACAGTGCATAACTTAGAGAATTCAGTACAAGAATTAAAAGGAGAAATGAGCGAAGTAAAAG
>CANONT010000010.1 GCA_947567695.1 uncultured Clostridium sp. | reverse complement strand
TCATCATATACTTTTTTCTTTGCCATTTTTGACACACTCCTTTCAAATTAGTGTACATAATCTATTATACACTCTCTCATTAAATGTGTCCATATATCTATTCTAACACCAATTGATATCATTTACTAAAAGAATAATATTTCTATATTTCATTTCTTTTTGTATATCAAAAGCTACAGACTCGATATATTTACTATCATGCTCTTTAAGAATTTGATAAGCTAAGTATTCAAATCCGTTTATATTAAATATTCCTATAAATCTTCTACCTGTTGTTGTGAATACTCTTTTATCTTTTATTGCGAATGATGGAATAAAATCGACTGTTTTGCAATTATGATAAAAAGCAGCTATATTGCTTAATCGTAATAATCTTTCTTTATATTCTTGATTTTTATTTAATTTATTATATTCAAAGTTTAATAATTGGGCATATTGGATTCCTGATTTACCCAATACTAACATGCACTTAATTTTTCTTAAGAAGTTTTTATCTATTAAATTTTTAATTCTATTTCTATAATACCTACTACTATTGAAAAAATATCTTGCATCACTTACATTTAAGTACTGATACTTTGCAATAAATTTTATCAAAGAAATCTCATTCTCATTTGTCGGAAAATAACTCACACTTATCACCTCCAATACTAACTAATAATTGATCAATAAATTGTCCATTGGTAAGATAGTCGATAGCTTTGCTATTGACTACTTACCTCCACTACAAAAACTATATCATAAAAATCATAAAATGCTTGAAACATGTGCATTTTCTTGTAATGTGAAATATGCCAAATTTTTTTCTTAAAAAAAGTTAATTTTGCTATACTTTTTGTTACTGTAAAATTTACATTTTTTTGCAGTTTGTACTACCATTTATGATAGATTTTTTATAATAATTTAATAAATTATCTTCGCTAGAAAATATAAATTTTTGCATAAAAATAGAAGGTACTGAAACCTCCTACTAATTTTGAAACTCCCTGATCCACTCATTTATCTTAAACTTGTCCGATGTATCCACCAAATATCGCAATCCCCTGGATAAGAAAAAGTAACCTTTCCATATCTCCCTACTAATGCCCCCACAAAAATAACCGAAGAACGCATTTGTCTCATTAACTCTTCTGGAATATCATATTGACAAATTCCGCTCGTGTCAATTATGACTTTGTTCTTCTTTTTCATTACAGTTGCTCCCAATTTCCTTAAAATTTCAAACATCATCTGTGTATCATGTATATTGGGAACATTGTATAAAGTTGTTTTTCCCTGATTTAATATACTAGCTGCTATAATAGGTAATGATGCATTTTTGGAGCCTGATATGCCTACTTCTCCTTCTACCTTTTTACCCCCTCTAATTATGTACTCTGACATTTTCTTACCACCTTTCAATTTTATTTGCTATATATTATGTTTCCTTCACTTGGAAGGTGCATTTAAAAAGTCCTAACTTTCAATATTTCTATTGAATTTAGAACTTTTATATTTTCTTTCAAGTACTTAAATTACGTATCGATCCTTTTTCTCAAATAAATTAAATAATAAGCTAAACCAATCTGAAAAATCAAGAAAAATGCTGAAAGACCAAACATATATCTTAATCCTATTTCATACATGATCCCACATAAAAATATTCCTATTGCCTCACCTAAATATCTAATGATATATCTAAAATTAGTAAAAGTTAATTGATATTTATTTTCAACCCTATTTATATAATATCCATCACAGATATTCTCGTACGATGTTGAAATAAGGATAGACCAAGTCATAGCCATTAAACTAATGAAGATATGATTAGATAAAAATGCTATTATATAAGCCATTAATCTAATTCCAAATTTTATTGTAATCGTTATATAATCATTTTTTGGGGTAAAATATTTTAATGCCAATATGCCAATTAAATCTGCCAATAATCCTACTATTAATAAATAATTAGTTGCTTGATTATCCGTAAATTCAAAGTAATTTGTTAGTGTCAACATTTTCAATCCTAATGCTGTCGACATTGCCATTGCTCCTATAAAACTATATATCATATAGATTACTTGCAATTTACTTTTCACTATGTATTTTATAATAGAATTATTTTCACTTTTTTTACTATCTATATTTTCGCAAGCAGACATATTAAATATTACTATTATTGAAATTGCTAAAAATATAATTGAAATTAATAAACAAATATTATAATCAATAAAAATTCCAATAACATTTTTCCCTATTAATAGCCCTCCAACTAATACTCCTACATCTTTAAAAAGATATTCTGTTAGTTTTCTTTTGCTATAAATTACATTACTTTTTACAATTGTTGTTATCAGTGGGTATATGCTAGTTGTAATTAAATAGCCTGTTAGGACATCTATTAAGATAGAGATATTTATTAAAGTCATATTTCCCTTGTTATTTAAAGTTAATAACAATATTAAATTTAAAAATTTTATGATTAAAGAATAATTAACAAATTTTTTTAACTTTTCTAGTTTAATATATTTCCCCACTAGCATAATGCCTATTACACTAATTAAAGTTCCAATGCTAGTTATATTACTAATATTAGTTGCCGAAAACCCATTGTCTTGTAGCCACAATTGTCTAAAATTTTCCCATAATCCCATTGAAACACTAAAAAAAGCTAACATTATCAATATTTGATTTTCACTTTTTATCTTATTCATTTATTACTCCATATTCCAAAAATTGCCAAAAAGCTCCGTCCCCTTTGGCAATTCTGGTAATTTTCAATTTTTATTTCACTTCATTTCCATAGTAACTATCCAATAAAATTTGTTTTAACTCACTTACTAAAGGTAATCTTGGATTTGCTGTGGTACATTGATCTTCAAAGGCTCTATCTGCTAACATATCTACTTTTGCTAAAAATTCTTGTTCTTCTATTCCTGCTTCTTGTAAAGATTTTGGAATATTCATATGAGCATTCATTTCTTGTACTTTAACAATTAAGCTATTTATTCCTTCTTCTTTGGTATCAGCTTTTAATCCAACTTTTTTCGCTAATTCATAATATTTTTCATCTGCAATAAAGTATTCATATTTTGGGAAAGATACAAATTTGCTTGGTTTTGAAGCATTATATTTAATAACATATGGCAAAATAATGGCGTTAATTCTACCATGTGGTAAATGGAATTCTGCCCCTAATTTGTGAGCTAATGAGTGGTTCACTCCTAAAAATGCATTCGTAAATGCCATACCAGCAAGTGTACTTGCATTATGCATTTTTTCTCTAGCTAATTGATTGGTTCCATCATCATAAGCCATTTCTAAATACTTCATAACAATTTCAACTGCTTTTTCTGCTAATCCATCGGTATAATCAGATGCCATATTTGACACATAAGCTTCTATGGCATGAGTTAATACATCCATTCCTGTATCTGCTGTTATGGATTTTGGTAAACTCATAACTAAATCTGGATCTACAATTGCTACATCTGGTGTCAATTCATAATCTGCCAATGGATATTTCTTATTTTTTTGTTTATCTGTAATAACGGCAAATGATGTTACTTCTGAACCAGTTCCTGAAGTTGTTGGAATAGCTACCATCTTACATTTAGTTCCTAGTTTAGGAAATTTGTAAGTACGTTTTCTGATATCCATAAATTTTAGTTTTAATCCTTCTGCATCAGCATCTGGATGTTCATAGAATAACCACATTCCTTTGGCAGCATCCATTGGGCTACCACCACCAATTGCAATAATCACATCTGGTTTAAAAGCTTTCATTGCTTCTACCCCTTTTTTGATCGTATCAAATGATGGATCTGACTCTACTTCACTAAATATTTCAGAGTGTACATATTGACTTCTTTTTCTTAAATGATATAAGATTTTATCTACATATCCTAATTTTACCATACCTTCGTCAGTAACGATAAAAGCTCTTTCGATATCTGGCATTTTTTCTAGGTACTGAATCGAACCTGCTTCAAAATATATTTTTTCTGGAATTTTAAACCATTGCATATTAACTCTCCTTTTCGCAACTCTTTTTACATTAATTAAATTAACAGATGATACATTGGCTGTTGTAGAATTTCCACCAAATGAACCACATCCCAATGTTAGTGATGGCATATTGGTGTTATAAATATCACCTATCGCTCCATGAGTTGACGGAGAATTGACAATAATTCTTCCCGCTTTCATTTTCTCTGAAAATTTTAAATTTATTTCTCTATCTTCAGAATGAATAACAGCGGAATGTCCAAGTCCTCCAAATTCCAATAGTCTTTCTGCTTTATCAATTCCTTCTTCTTCATTTTCTACAATATAATAGGTTAGAACAGGACTTAGCTTTTCTTTTGAAAATGGATAATCTCTTCCGATTCCTTCTTCATAAACAACTAAAACCTTTGTCTCCTCTGGTACCTCAAATCCAGCCTCTTTAGCTATCGCATAAGGAGATTGCCCTGGTACATGTGATTTTAATTTATAGCCATATTCTTCATTATATTCAAACATACTATTTTGTAATTTTTCTTTTTCTTCTTCATTGACAAAATAGCAGCCCGCTTCTTTCATTAACTCTTCAAATTCTTGGTAAATTTCTCGATCTACTAAAACAGCTTGCTCGGATGCACAGATCATTCCATTATCAAAAGCTTTGGATAAAACTAAATCATTAACAGACGTTTTTAATTTAGCACTTTTATGAATATAACATGGCACATTTCCTGGTCCTACTCCTAAGGCTGGTTTTCCACAAGAATAGGCAGCCTTAACCATTCCTGTTCCTCCTGTTGCTAAAATCAAATTGACATCTGGATGATTCATCAACAATCTAGTTGCTAGTACACTAGGCTCTTCAATCCATAAAATACAATTTTCTGGTGCACCTGCCGCAATGGCTGCATCTCTTACAATCCTAGCTGCTTCACTACTGCTTTTTTGAGCAGATGGATGGAAACCAAATATAATAACATTCCTTGTTTTTGCTGCTATGATAGATTTAAACATCGTTGTAGAAGTTGGATTCGTAACTGGCGTTACACCAGCAATGATACCAACTGGTTCTGCTATTTCTACATAATCCTCTTCTTCATTTTCATTGATAACACCAACTGTTTTTTCATATTTAATACTATGATATACATATTCTGTCGCAAACATATTCTTAGTTATTTTATCTTCATAAATTCCTCTTCCTGTTTCTTCTACTGCTAATTTAGCCAATTCCATATGATGCTCTAATCCCGCCATTGACATGGCTTTTGTAATACGATCCACCGTTTCTTGGTCAAGCTTTAAGTATTCTTTAGAAGCTACTTTTGCTTTTTCTAGCAATTCATTTATCATGTTTTGCACTTTTTGTTCTTCTTCTGGGTTTGTGTTTTCAGACATAAAAATTCCTCCTCATTCGCATTTATTTTAACCAGAATTATTATATATTATTAGAATAATTTGTCAAGATTTTTTATAACAGAAAATGATTTTAGGGACGGAGGAAAAAATCATGATACAAATTAAATATAATATTTGAAATATATCATGATTTTTTCCTCCGTCCCCGAAATCAGGGCTTTATTTATACAAATAATTTTGCGGATTGACATGTTGTCCATTAATTCTTATTTCTAAATGTAGATGAGCTCCTGTTGAATTTCCTGTTGAGCCGACAGCAGCAATTACTTGACCTGCTTCGACTTTTTGCCCAACTGATACATACATTTTACTTGTATGGGCATACCAAGTTTCCAAACCATTTCCATGGCTTACTTTGACTAAATTTCCATAAGAGCCTTGGTAACTTGCATGAGTTACTGTACCAGATGCAACCACTTTTATTGGTGTTCCTGTTGCTGTGGCAATATCTAAACCTGTGTGATTGGATCTTCTAATACGGCTACTTACTCCATACCTCGATGACAAAATTCCTGATACTGGTGTATAAGCCAATTTAATACCATTAATTTCTGGCATACTATTAATTCTTTCTTGCTCTTTTTCTTGTTTTTGTTTTTCCTCTATTTTTTGCGTAATCTTTGCTTGAATATCATTTTTAGCAACTTCCAAGTTGGTTGTTTGTATTTCTTCTTTATTTTCTGTATATTTTTCCACAATACTTAAATCTAACTCTTGATTTTTTTCTTTTACTTGATGGATTACTTCTTCTGCCTCTTCTATGGTATCTACGGAATCTACTACTTCATTATTAACCGCAATTTCATAATATTTATAGGTAATTGTCACATCTTGTTTTACCGCTGTTATTACTTCTTGCTCCTTTGTTTCAAGTGATTTATCCACCAATTTTAATTCATATTCTGGATTTGTTTTCAAATCAATAGTATCTATATTTTTTTCTCCTTGTTCTAATACACTCTCTTTTACCATTTCTTGTAATGCCTCTTTATTTTGTATATATCCTACTTCTGTTCCAGAAACAATTACTTGGTACATCGGTTTGTATTTTATTAATACAATCGTCATGATAAAACCAAAAGCTATGATAATAATGTTAAAATACTTTAAAATTTCTTTTGTATAGTATCTTAATTTCTTGTTTAAAATATAACTTCACTCCTCTTTTTTGATTTCTTCTTACAAACCAAATTTTATTATACTACATATTTTCTCCTTTTTCAAATTATGTATACCTTTTTTGTCCTAATCTATCTATTTTTTCACAAATTTTATGGGTTTGTTTCCCAGATTTTCCATTTTTTACTTAATTTTACTTTGTTTTACTCTTTATTTCTCCTATTTCCTATTTTATATTATCTCTTTTTCATATTATATGAGCTTAGATAGAAAAATATTATTCTCTTATTAACTTATTTGTTCCATTTGTATATTTTAGTTTCTGTAAATTTAAACTATAAAATGCTATATTAGGTAACATAGAAACAAAGGCAAAAAATGTATGCCTTAGAAGGGATGGTAAAAAATGGCGTTAGATTATACAGTAATTGGTCAAAGAATTAAGCAAGCAAGACTTGCAAAAAATTTAACACAAGAAGATTTAGCAGAACAAATTGATATTTCCGTTGCTTTTTTAAGTAGAGTAGAAAGAGGAAATTCTCATATAAATTTGAAAAGATTAAATCAATTATGTGGTTTATTAGATGTTACAGAAGGTTATGTTTTAAATGGAGCTTCTAGTAGCTCTAAAAACTATTTAAATAAAGAATTTGCTGAATTGATAAAAGGCTGCTCACCAGAAAAACAAAAACTAATCTATAATGTAGCAAAAGCAATTGTCGAAACAGATTTTGAAACAGAATAAAACTGAGATAAAAAACCAATATTATTAATACTGGTTTTTTATTCATTTTATATACTGATCCTCCTTGCTCCTATATTTTTAGTATAAAAGCTTACTAGATGATTTTTGAAATACCGCGTAAGCGACCAAACGAGCAAAGCGAGTGCGATTGGAGCAACTTACAGACTCGTATCTTTTATTCTGGAAGTTGCGACACCAAGGTATAAAAAAATCATCTAGTAAGCTTTCACACAAGAGAAAAAAATAATAAGGTTGACCAGTAAGCATTTTATCGAAAAGTTTTAGATGAAAATATTGCTAATATTTTTTTCATATGTTATGATAATACTTGGCAAAAATGTCAATAATAATCATATATATTAAAAGGAGGCAAATCATGAAATTTGAACAATGGAATGGATTTAATTTAGGGGATTGGCAAAATGAAATTAACATAAGAGATTTCATTCAAAAAAACTATACCCCATACGAAGGAGATGAAAATTTCTTAGCAGAAGCCACAGAAAAAACAAAAGAATTATGGAATAAAGTATTAGATTTATACAAAAAAGAACACGAGGCACCTGGTAGTGTTTTGGACATCGATACCAAAACAGCCTCTATGATAGCTAGTCATGAAGCAGGTTATATCGACAAAGATTTAGAGGATATCGTTGGTCTACAAACAGATGCACCTTTAAAAAGAGCGATTATGCCATTTGGTGGAATCCGAATTGTAGAAAAATCTTGTGAAGCTTATGGAAGAAAAGTTGATCCACAAACAGATGAAATATTCCATAAATATAGAAAAACACATAATGATGGTGTATTTAGTGTTTACACACCAGACATTAGAGCTGCTAGAAGTTCTCATCTAATTACAGGACTTCCTGACGGCTATGGTCGTGGAAGAATTATTGGAGATTATAGAAGAGTTGCTTTATATGGTGTAGATACTTTAATTGAAGAAAAGAAAGAAGAATTATGTGTCTTAAATGTAGATGAAATGACAGAATCTACGATTCGTGAAAGAGAAGAAATCAGCGAGCAAATTAACGCTTTAAATCAATTAAAAGTAATGGCAGCTAAATATGGATTTGATATCTCAAATCCAGCGTCTAACGCAAAAGAAGCTGTTCAATGGTTATATTTTGGTTATCTAGCAGCGATTAAAGATCAAAATGGTGCAGCCATGAGTATTGGAAGAACTTCTAGTTTCTTAGATATATATTTTGAAAGAGACCTAAAAAATGGAACACTAACTGAAGCAGAAGCACAAGAAATCATGGATCATTTTGTGATGAAATTAAGATTAGTACGTTTCCTAAGAACACCTGAATATAACGAACTATTTAGTGGTGATCCTGTATGGGTAACAGAAAGTATAGGTGGCATGGGAATTGACGGAAGAACCTTAGTTACCAAAAACTCTTTTAGAATTCTTCATACCCTTGAAACTTTAGGACCTGCACCAGAACCAAATTTAACTGTATTATGGTCTACTCGCCTACCAGAAGGGTTTAAAAAATTTACAACAAAATTATCTATCAATACCTCATCTATTCAATATGAAAATGATGATTTAATGAGAATCACTTTAGGAGATGACTATGGCATTGCCTGTTGTGTTTCTCCAATGAGAATTGGAAAACAAATGCAATTCTTTGGTGCAAGAGCCAACTTAGCTAAAACGCTATTATATGCTATCAATGGTGGTAGAGATGCTATGACAGGAAAACAAGTTGCACCAACCTTTAAGCCAATCACTTCCGAATATTTAGACTATGACGAAGTGATGGAAAGATTCAATCAAATGATGGATTATGTAGCAAAAATCTATATCAAAGCATTAAATATCATTCATTATATGCATGATAAATATTCTTATGAAGCAATTGAAATGGCTTTACATGACAGAGAAATCATTCGCACCATGGCTTGTGGAATTGCTGGACTATCTGTTGTTGCGGATTCTCTATCAGCTATTAAATATGCCAAAGTAAAAGTGGTTCGTGATGAAACAGGTTTAGCTACTGATTATATCGTAGAAGGTGAATTTCCAAAGTACGGAAATGACGACGATAGAGTTGATCAAATTGCAGTTGATGTCGTAAAAACCTTTATGAATAAATTAAGAAAACATCAAACTTACCGAAACGCCAAACACACTCTATCTATTTTAACAATCACTTCTAACGTAGTCTATGGTAAAGCAACAGGTAACACACCAGACGGAAGAAGAGCAGGCGAACCATTTGGACCTGGAGCAAATCCTTTACATGGAAGAGACACCAATGGAGCGTTAGCTGTTATGAACTCTATCGCAAAATTACCTTTCGACTCTGCTGAAGACGGAATCTCTTATACTTTCTCTATCACACCTTCAACACTAGGAAAAACAGAAAATGAAAGAGTTGCTAACTTAGTTAATATGTTAGATGGTTATTTTGCACAAACAGGTCATCACATCAATGTTAACGTATTTGATAGAAGTCTACTAGAAGATGCTATGGAACATCCTGAAAAATATCCTCAGCTAACCATTCGAGTTTCTGGCTATGCGGTAAACTTTACAAAACTAACAAGAGAACAACAGTTAGACGTTATTAATAGAACAATTCATGAAAAAATTTAGATTCCTATCAAAGAGGAGCAAAAAATGGAAGAAAAAGATTTAAGATATTATGCTAAAGTTCACTCCATTGAGTCTTTTGGTACCGTAGATGGACCTGGTATCCGATTTGTACTTTTTTTACAAGGTTGTCACTTACAATGTAAATACTGTCATAATCGTGACACTTGGGATATGAATGGTGGAAGTTATAAATCACTAGATGATATTTTTGATAAAATTATGCATTATAAAAATTATATTTATCCTCATCGGTGGCGTTACTGTTACAGGAGGAGAGCCACTTCTACAAGTCAAATTTCTAATTGAACTATTTTCTCGATTAAAAGAGCAAAATATCCACACTTGTATTGATACTTCACGGTATGGTGGCTTTAACAGATGATATTAAAAAAGTATTGTCTTTAACAGATTTAGTTTTATTAGATATTAAACACATTGATGATGAAAAATGTAAAGAGTTAGTTGGATTTTCTAATAAATTAGAATTAACATTTGCTAGGTATTTAAGTGATCATGATATTCCTATTTGGATTCGACAAGTGCTAGTTCCTGGCTATACAGATGATGAACAAGACTTATTGAAATTAAAAGATTTTATCGCTAGTTTAAAAACCGTTAAGAAGATAGAATTGCTTTCCTATCATGATATGGGAAAATTTAAATGGAAAAAACTTGGCCTTGATTATGCTTTAGAAAATGTTAGAAATGCTAATTTTGAAGATGTAGAAAAAGCAAAGAAAATTTTAGACATTCGCTAAAAGATTGCCAAAAGGGACGAACCTTTTGGCAATCTTCTTACATTCCTAACAATTTCAATTCTATATTTTCCATTTTATATTTACCATCTACTAACTTGAATTCCACTAAAGTCTCTTCCAAAGTTTCTTTATTTTGTCTCAAGTCAGTCGTAAAGTACAATTTGATTTGTGGTATTTCCACTTGATTTTTTACAATCTCTTTAAAAGTTTCTGCCATATGTTTTTCATCTTCACAAATAAGAATTAATTGTGGCATACCAGTAAATCCTGAATCTCCTGCTAAAAAGTTTTCATAGAAATCCTTATATAATCTCATTTTATCCACTGCCTTCTTTTGCCAGTCATCCTCTCTACGGATTACCTCAAAAACAAATTGAATGGATTTACGGTTTTTCGTTAATTTTACGCTTCCTCCAGTTGCTTTAAAAACTTTTCCTGCCACTTTTGCTGTGATAGCAGGTTTTACCACATAGCTATCAAATGCTTTTACTTTTCTTAAATAGGCAATTAAGGTTTGATTACCAGCTAATCTTTTCTTAATCATTGGAACTGGCTTTGTGTTATCAGATGGTTGCCATTTACATTCAATTTCTTTTGAATTTAATAAATATTTTCCCATCTTTTCTAAACAATAAATTCTGTAAATTCCTTTTCCTTCATCAGAAGTAAAGTAATATCTTGTCAATATTTTTGATTTTACAAGTTGATCCAATTTATTATTCAATTTATCCTGAGATTTTGGATCAATCCCTTTAATCTCTAACATTTGATACAATTGTCTTGATGTAATAAATTCAAATTCATTTACTAATTCTAAAATGGCAAAATGAATTTCATTGATATGACCTATATCAATCTTATGTACGATTTGGTTCATGGATACATATCCATCTTTTCCATCAAATGTTTTAATTTCACCTTCTCTAATAGCGAAAGGTGATACTTGTGCTTTAATTTGGTTATCTTCAACCATTTTAAATCCCTCCTATACAATTAATAATTTTATTTTTTTTCTTTGGTAATCTATTTTTTTAATATAGACATCTACTGGTTGTCCATAGGAAAGGCCTTCTTTATATTCTGCCATTCCTACTAAATTGGGTGTTAATTCAATAAAAATTCCATTTTTGTTTTTTTCTGTTTCTCTTACAATTCCTTCGACTTTAGCACCTGTCATGAATTTCTCTACATTTTCTTCCCAAGTTCCTAATGTTTCTTTATAGGATAAAATAATTTTACCAGTCGTCCTCTCTATTGATTTTACCACGACTTCTACTTTTTGTCCAATTCTTAATCTTTCATAAGGTGTCTTTATTCTTGCAATAGATAAATCCTCAATATAGGCAAGCCCTACTACTCCACCACCAATTTCAATAAAAGCTCCATATGGTTTGATACTTTTGACAATTCCAGTTACCTTTGTCCCTTCTTTTAAGTCACTTTTTACCCATTCTAGTGCCTCTTCTTGTACCTCTCTTCTGGATAGTACAACATTATTGTCATCTTTAATTTCTTTTACTTTAAATTGTACAAATTTGTGTACTTTTCCTGTACATAAATTTGTCTTCGGTAATCCCGCTTCTCCTAAATTAATAGCTTCGACTTCTTGCCTTGGCATAATTCCTGTTAGACCATTTTCAAACTGAATATATAGATTATAGTTATCATCACATTTCTTTACCAGCCCCTGTAAAGTTTCATTTGTCTGCATATAGTTATTGATATTATTTTGATCCAATGGAGTAATTTCATTATTCCATCCTTCTGGTCTAAATTTCAATGTGTTCATTGGTTCCTTTCTCCTTTTTCCTATGTTTTTTTTATTATATCTGTTTTCTATTTTATTTTCAACATTGTTTGGGATAAAATTTTATTTATCTCATTTCCCCTTAAATATCTCCATTTTCCTAATGGCAAATCTTTTACCCCTATTCCTGCAATTTTACTTCTATGTAATGCCAATACCTTATGATCAACGGCTTCACACATTTTACGAATTTGTCTATTTTTCCCTTCATGGATTGTAATTTCTAACCTAGATTGATTTTTTTCTTCCTCTATTTTTAATATTTTAACTTTTGCTGGTCTTGTTGTGTAATCCTTTATTTTGACACCTTTTTTTAACACCTCTATTTCATCTTTTGTAATCCTTCCTTTTATCGTAACTGTATAAGTTTTCTCTATCTCATGTTTCGGATGGGTTACTTGATACACAAAATCTCCGTCATTGGTTAAAATCAAGGCTCCTGATGTATACATGTCTAATCTTCCTACTGGAACAATCCTTTGTTTTACTTTGACTAAATCTAATACCGAATCTCTATTAAATTGATCCTTTGCCGTTGTCACATAACCAATTGGCTTATTGAGTAAAATATAAATTTTTTCATTGTTAACCGTTACACTCTTTCCTTCATATTCTACTTGATCCTTTTCAGGATTTATTTTTGTTCCAAGCTCTGTCACTATTTTATCATTTACTTTCACTTTGCCTTGTTGGATTAAATCCTCTGCCTTCCTTCTGGACGCAATTCCTGCTTCTGCTAAATATTTTTGTAATCTTACTTCTTCCAAATCTCTTCCTCCCAAGCGATGATTTTGGGGACGGAGGAAAAAATCATGACCTATAATCAAACACCATTTTCATATATTATTTTTCTGCGATGATTTTTTCCTCCGTCCCCAAAATCATCGCTCGAAAATACGTTGGTAATTCTGCTTCTAAAAACATCTCTTTCCCTGTTGCTGGATGTTTAAATTGCAAGCTTTTTGCATGCAAACATTGTCCCTGAATGCCCCATTCATTTTTTCCATTTGAATACACAGTGTCTCCGATTATGGGATAACCAATTTGTGATAAATGGACTCTAATTTGATGGGTTCTTCCAGTCTCTATTTTTACTTCTAATAGGGTACAATTATGTTGTGGATATCTTTCTATTACTTTAAAATGTGTAATAGCTTCTTTTCCGTTTTTCGTTACTGCCATTTTTTTTCTATCTTTTGTACTTCTTCCAATTGGCATGTTGATCGTTGCTTCGTTTTCTTTGACAATTCCTCTTACCATTGCGATATATGTTTTTTGGACTTCATGATTTTTTATTTGTTCGCTTAGATTAATATGTGCTTTGTCATTTTTGGCAATTATTAAAATCCCTGAAGTATCTTTATCAATTCGATGCACAATGCCTGGTCTAATCTCTCCTCCAATACCTGACAGAGAGTCTTTGCAAATTGCCATAATAGCATTTACTAAGGTTCCATCTGGATTTCCATTAGCAGGATGAACTACCATTCCTTTCGGCTTATTTACAACAATAATATCTGTATCTTCATAAATAATTTCTATGGGAATGTTTTGGGCTTTTAATTCTACTTCTTTTGGTTTTTCTTCCTCCACTGTTATTTTATCATTCTCTTGTGTTTTATAAGATGGCTTCGCTTTCTTTCCATTTACCAAAATTTTTTCTTCTTCCATTAGTCTTTGCACCGCTACTCTGGAAAGTCCATCCTTTTTCTTTGCTAGATAACTGTCAATTCTATTATTGACTTCTTCCTTATTTATGACAAAAGTCTCCAAATTTATTACATTCCTTTCCTGTACTAATCTTACCGATCAAAATTTAATTGTTATTATCATCATCTTTCAAACTATTTTGTTTCTTTTTACCTCTCCATTCCTTCACAGTAAAAGAAGCAAAAATAGCTGCAATTGCTACCCATCCAATTATCACAAATAAATCCGCTACATTGAAAATTGGCAAATTCACAACTTGTCCAAAATCTATAAATTCTGTTACATAGCCTCTCAATAATTTGTCCATCACATTTGAAATGCCACCTGCAATGATAAAACTCAAAAATATCTTTAACTTCTTATCTACAAACTCATTTTGTGCTGTCATAAATTTAAAAATGACACCTAAAATAATTACATTTGTTAACACATACATAATGGTAGAACTAGACCCTATTCCATAAGCTGCACTAGTATTTTCACTAACTTTAAAATTCAATACGCCAGAAATAATAGTTATCTCCTTTACATTTTGAACCCAAATTTTAAGTACTTGATCCATTAAAATTATCATAGCTACAATACTAATCAATAAAATGGTCTCTTTGGTTAATTTTTTCTCCATTTTTGCTTCCTTTCTTTCGTCTCCACTGGTTCTGGGATAAAATGGGGACATTTTATTTTACAATTTCATATACTACAAAATAATCATCTTGATACAACTCATTATACTTATCTGGCTCTGTTTTCGTAATAATCATATTAATTTTTGAATTTTTATATGTAATTACATGAGTCATGTCATATTTTTCAAAAATATCACCATAGAAAGTGCCAATACTAGACATATCAATAAAATCCATGAAAATATCTTGTTCTTTTCCACTAAATTCTGGAGCATATAAATCTGCTCTGGAATCTATAAATACTGGTATTCCTCTAAATAATAGATAACTGCCATAGTTATATTCATTATAAAATCTTGCTGTATCTAAATTAATATTATTTAAAATAAAATCACATGCATTTACTGGATAAACACTTTCGTCTATATAAGTTTCCTTGCCTTTATCTTTTCCAAAATGATAGCTTACACCTAACAGGATAACAGTTACTATTACAATTGGTACTACATGAAATAACTTATTTTTTAGCCCTTCTTCTGATTTCTTTGTATAAATTTCTAATAATTGAAGGATCAATCGATTTAAAATAACAGATCCAACAATCGCAAACATGGTTATTTGCCTTCTGGAACTTATCATCAAATAACACAAACCACCTAGCATAAATAAGTCACTTAATCTAATTTTACATTTCGTAAAAATCAAAATCGCTAAAAATAAGATAATAGCACACATTGCATCCGTGTCATCTGATAGTGTCATTGGCAAATGTTCGTTAATATTATCAGGCGTATTGCCTTGCATTGTTTTTGCTAAATAGGTATATGGTGTTGTCCCCAATGGTGTTAATAGTCCTGTTAAAATACAAATTATCATGATTAAAATAAGCCATTTTACATTTGAATTTTTTACTAGTTTTATTCGGTAGGGATCTTGCAATTCTTTCGTTCTTTTTATTTTAACCTTATCGATCTCTGCTTCTAACTCTTCTAGTTTCTTTTTCAAAATTGCTACTTTTTCTTCTTGTCCAACCTTTTTAGCACATAGATGAATTCTAGTTTTTAATATAGCTATTTTTACTTTTCTGTAAATAATAGTTTCTGCCAATAATGCCATTAGATATTCTCCGATGTATGGTAAGTATAATACAAAGTAAAATGGGAATACGGCAACATGTATATTAGCTATGATAATTGGTATCACAATTAGCCCCACTGCATATCTTTTTCTTTTCGTTTCCAAAAATCGCTCTATTAAATAAACTGTGATTATAAACAAAATAAAGGTAACTAGCTGTGCTCTAGCTGCTATATACCCTCTTATCATGTACATAACCCCTATGGTGATTAAAAATGAGAATAATTGATTTTTAGCTAATTTTGTATTCACAAAATAAATGGATAGCCCTAATACTATTGATAAGAGGCAAGTTGTAATATAAATGCCAGTAAATCCAAATGCATGATAAATAAAATAAGTAATGAGATCATAGCCCCAATGAGGATAGGTGTATCCTAAATCCTCATGCCAAGAAAAGGGATCTTGTCCATCGATTCCATTTTGAGCAATATGTTCCCCTACTTTTATGGTATAATATGTGTCATTTTGAAAAGTTACTGGTGTTAAGGCAATACAAAAAATGGAAATTAAAATAACCGCTAATATGGTAAATTTAACAGATGTACTGATTTTTTTTTGATTTGTCTCTTCTTTTTTCTTCATACATGTGTCTCCTTTTTTTCCCATTATATCAAAAAAAGTTTTAAAAGACTAGTCTTTTAAAACTTTTTACCATAATTTATCTAATTATTTATACAATCTAAATATTATACTGCTTCTTGATTTTCTACTGCTACTTCTTCGTTTTTTTCTGTCTCTTTTTCTTCTATTACTTCTAAACTTCCAATAGATACTTCATAAGCAACTCTAGTTTGAGAGGTTCCATCTTCATATTTCTTTTCATATATTCTTGATTGAACTCTTCCTACTATTTTTACTTGTGATCCGACTTCTAAGTTCTGACAAAATCTTGCGTTTCTTCCCCATGCAATACATGGTATATAATCGGATTTATTATAGGCTCTGTTAACAGCAAGTAATATGTCTGATATTTCTCTTCCAAATGGTGTTTGTCTATAAATTGGCTTTTTGCATATAAAGCCAACTAGTACTACTTCATTTGTAATGGAATCTTTTCTAACCATTTCGTTTTCTTCTTCCTTCTCATTTTCTTCTACTTCCATAACGTCTTTGGCAAATACTGTTAAAATTAATCTGTTTCTTTCATTTTCATAGCTATTGTAAGATCTAAATTGACCTTTTACTAATAATTTTCTACCTTCTTGTAAGGTATCTTCTTGAATTAGTCTTTCTGAAATGGTAATTGGTATAATATCTTCATTTCCACTTAAACGTAATATCGCTAATTTAAAAATGTAAAATCTTTCTCCATATATTTCATGACTAAATTCTTTTTCTCCTGTAACTTTTCCAACTAATGTTAAATAGTTGTTTTCTAAATAATTTGTATCCAATCTCTTTTCCTCCCTATTTTTATCTTTTATCGATTTGTATTTTTTTCCCTATGCACGATTCATTACAGTTATTATTATACACTATTTTTTTGGTTTTGTCTACATAAAAAGTTAATTTTATTCAAAAAAGTTAGATTTTTCCTATATTTCCTCAATTATGCTTTTGTTATATATTTTTAAAAGCGCGTAAATAATCAAGATTTCATAGGTTTTTAATGTATTCTTTCCCTCTCTTTTAATTCTTCTTTCTTCTATTTCTATTTTATTTCCTTCTCTGTCTTGTAAGTTTTTTTGCCAATAAACTAAAATATCCATATCACTAATGCTAGAGACTGTAATATCTGCTTTTTGATTAAGTCCATAGGTTATTATATTGGGTGTTTTTTTTATTTTTTCTTTTGGATTTCGATCCGTATTGATCATTAAATATTGTGTATTTTCCAAAATCCTTTTTAGTGTTTCTTGGTTATTTTTAAATTTTTCTAAAGGATCTTCTGCTATAATAATTTCAAATTTTATATTTTTTATGTTTTCTATACTCCTAAGATTGATTTGAATAAAATTAATGGTTTCTTCTTTTATTTCTTCTGTGATTTTCTTTTTGATACTTTCAAAGCATTTTTTACTTGCAACGATACCAATAAATGACATTTTTCAACCCCTATTACCATACTCATTTTTCATTATTATTTCCTTTTTTGGTAATTTTATACACCATTATTTCTGTATTTGTGTACCATTGCTGTTAATGGTATAGTTCTCTAAATAGATCAGGTCTGATATGGTAACTACTTGTAATCCTTTTTGTTGGATATTCTTTAGTAACTGATCTAGGCTATTTGCTGTATTTTTGGTACCATTGTGACTCAAAATGATGTCTCCTGCTTTGATTTTTCCTTCTAATCGTTTCCACATTTCATCTCCTGTTAATCCTGTATAATCAAGTGTATCTAAATTCCATTGAATGGTATGATATCCTTTATCTTGTGCTGCTTTGATAACGGTGTCATTGTATTCACCATAAGGTGCTCTGTAAATGGTGGTTCTTTTTCCTGTTATTTTTTCAATTTTGTCATTGCTTTTTTCAATTTCTTCTATATTTTTTTCATAACTTAAATTATTGACATGTGGATGGGTATCGCTATGACTGGCTATTTCATGACCTGCTTCATGGATTTTTTTGGCTGCTTCTGGATATTTTTCAATCCAATCTCCTACCATAAAAAAAGTGATTTTTACATTATTATCTTGCAAGGTTTTTAGAATACTATCTATGTCATCTGCATTCCAAGCACAGTTCATAGTAAAGGCCACTTTCTTTTCTTCTGTTTGCACATTATAAATTGGTAATAACCTTTGTGTTGTACTTGCTGTCTGAATGGTATCGCCTTTGCCACTAGTATGGTTTATGGTTCCCGCTACACAAAATAATAGTACAACTGTCACAATAGATACTAAATATGTGTATACTTTTTGCCTGTTTACGATAAAAAACATGAAAATTCCTCCTATGTTAAAGCTACTTTAATTGTATGCTTTATTTAGAAGGAAAATGCGAAATTATATATTAAATTATTTATAATTTAATGCTTGACATAAAAACATTATATATGATAATATATACATAATGTTTTTTGAGGTGAGAAAAATGAATTCACAGGCCCTTGCATTTAGAAAAAATTTAGCAGAACAAAAAAATAACCAAAAAAAGTCAGGAAAATTAATAATTTTATCTGGCATATCTGGCTCTGGAAAGAGCACAATAGGCGATATTTTAGTAGAGCAATACCATTATACCTACATACAAAAGTATATTACTAGAAATTTCAGGGATGATGAAAAACAAGCAGTGATGACGGGAAAGCCTTTAGCAGTACGACCAGTTGTAGGAGAATATAATGAGGCACCTGATCACACAAAAAAACAAGCTTTTCTAAATTTAAGATTACCTTTAGTTTATATGAATTACGATAACTATTATGGTTTCGCAAAAGAGGATATTGATCATTATCTTGCAAATGGAAAAAATGTTGTCATTATTGTAAATGATATTGCAGTTACACGTGATTTGAAAAATTTATATGGAGAAAATTGCTTTACTTGTTATATTCACAGGGCTAATCCTAAAAACAAAGATATTTTTATGCAAATTGCTAAGCAACGTGGTGATACAATTGAGAGTGCTGAAAAAAGATACCAAAAAGCTATTAAAGATTTTGATCGATATACCAACAACATTTCTTTATATGATTACACTTTATTAAATACCGAACACGGATATAATAAACTTTTATCTATGTTACAAAATTTAGATACCATAGATAGCCAAAAAATGAGACAAGAAAAAGCCATAAAGCAGAGTCCTAGCCCCAAGATATATGTTTTTATTGGAAATCCTGGCTCAGGAAAAGATAATGCTTTAGAAATCATAAGAGTTCAAAGCTTGCTTCATTCTATCATAATGCCAAAGCATACTACTAGGAAACGAAAAGAAGATGATGGGGAAGAACTGATTTGTCCAGAAGATGAACTATTTAATATGAATTCTTGTGATTTGAGATATAACAATTATGGTAGTACTTATGGAATTAATACCCAGAAATTAGATGAAAGATTAAAAGATGGTATTTCGTCCAGTCTTATTGTTAGTAATGCAGAGGCAATTAAAAAATTACAAGCAAAATATACAGATGATTTAGTGACTATTTATATACATGGTTTATCGAAAGAAGAATATAAGATACAACAAAAAGATCATTTAGAAGATGACTATGTTAAAGAACGCTTAGAGAAATATGAACAAGCAGATGAACTTTATTACAATAATTGGTTGGATTTTAATCATGTGATAATTGACAATGGTGATGCGACGGATCTAAAACTTCAACTCGATAATATTATGACGTATTACGAAGAAGGTAGAGATTGGTCTACCAATACAATTGATAACTATTTGAAAATTGCCACTTATTATTCACAGGAATATAAAAGAGATATATCTCAGGAAACCCATACAGAGGAGGAAGTGTTATGAGTAAAGAATTAATTGATGTTTTAGATGACAATGGAATAAAGACAGGAGAAATTTTACCAAGAGATGAAATTCATCAAAAAGGATTATGGCATAGATCCATTGTAGTTGCTATTATAAATAATAATAATGAAATTCTTTTACAACAAAGATCCAAACAAAAAGAAAAAAATGCTGGCATGTGGGATATTTCAGTTGCTGGACATATTTCAACAGGACAAGATGCCTTATCAGCAGCAGCAAGAGAAATTAATGAAGAAGTTAGCATTAGTTTAGGGTATCATGTTGATATCAAATCCTTCCGCTATATGTTTTCTTTTCGTACACAACAAAAATATTCTGAACATTATATTGAAAAACAGTTTTATGATTTTTTTATTTTAAGAAAAGAAAATCTTACCATTCAAGATATCAAAATGCAAGAATCTGAAGTACAGGCTGTTAAATTCGTAGATATAAACGAATTGGAAGAAATGCGAAATAAAAAAATAATTGTAGAACGAGATCCTGTTTATGATGAATTAATTCATTATTTGCATAGATATTAAATGGATTTTATAAAAAGCGAGCTTTAGATTTTCTATTAAATGTAAATTTTAAGAAAACCTAAAGCTCGCCATATTCTATTTAATCGTAAAAATGATAATTGCGATAATGGTGATTATAGTAATTATCATCATCTACATCATTGAATACATCTGAAACTCCTATTGCAATTCCCACAATTAATATTATAATAACAATTAAGATGGAAATAACTAATCCAATTGAACCTGTTACTAGCCCTGCTATTGCCATCCCTTTATTAACTGACTTAATACCTAATACCCCAAATATAATTGCTAATATGCCACAAGGTATTGATAGATACCATAACCAGAAAAAAACTAATGCAATAATTCCCAATACCATAGATGTAATGCAAAATCCTTTTCTATTTTTCTTAGTTTTGGGATCTTGTTTTTTATCTGTTGTCGTCTCTTTTTGTATAACTTCTGCATTTTCAGTTTCTTTCACTTTTTCTATTTCTATTATTTCTTTTTTCTCTTCGTCCATAAGTCATTTCTCCTTTCCTTTTTGATTATTATACTATCTTCTTTGGTTTTTTACAACAATTTTCGCAGAATTCCTATTTCATAGGTTGCCAAATAATTTTTAAGAATACAGACAATTTCTTTCAACTTTCTACATTTTTCTTCATATGATATATAAAGTAACTTTAAAGTTACAAAAAAGAAAGGAATGATAAAAATGGAAATGGATAATAAAAAACCTTTTTGTCCAGTTCTAGATGTTGACGGCGTAATCTCAGGAGGAAAACAATTTGACTTAGACATAACTTTACCAGAAGACAATCGTGACGTTATTTATGGAGTTGTAAAAAATTGTTTTAAAGAACCAGTTAAAGATGCTGTTGTTAAATTAGTGGAAGTTGTTTGTGAACATGGTAAAGAAGAAAGAAGACCAATCGGTCATACTTTCACAGATAAAGAAGGCGAATTTGTCTTTGGACCACTTTGTCCTGGTAAAGAATATGCTCTTCAAATCTGGGTAAACGATACAAAGAAAATGAAAATTTGTGCTAAATGTCATCATGAAGGAAAATGCTTAAAAGGCGACAAATGTGATAAATGTGATTGTTTCATCGAAGACTGCGACAAATGTGATAAATGCGAAAAAGAAGAATGCTTTGAAAAACCAGAATGTAAGTAATCAAAATAAAGTGTGACAAAAAGGGACGCCCCTCTTGTCACACTTTATTACATCATTCCTATTTTTTTAGCAAATTGTTTTCCTTTTTTCATTAGTTTTTTCTTATTCATCATATCAGATTCTGCATACATCATCATTAATCCAGTTGTAATTAATCCCCCAATCATAACCCCTTTAACAAATTTCATTTTACTCACCTCCAACAGTTGCTACCTTAAATATTTTTTAGTTATATTTTTATTTTTTCTTATTTTTGCTATTTTTATACTGTTTTGCATATATTTTAAAAATGGAATATATTTCATGCATTGCTATGATGGCTAGAAAAATACCAAAACATTTTTTTAAAATTCCGACATCAATATGAATGGATATATTGGCTCCTATGATAGCACCTAAAATACCGAATAGAGAAATCATAAGAGCTAACTTTACATCAATGTTTTTGTTTTTTAAATTTACAATAATGGCTACCATAGAAGTCGGAATAAAGAAAATTAAATTGGTCGCTTGTGCTATATGTTGCTCTATTCCCATCCAAAAAGAAAGAAGAAATATTAAGATGGTTCCTCCGCCCATTCCTGTTCCACTTACAATTCCTGATACCAATCCTATTATTATTTCTGACATTCTGCCTCCTAAATTGAAATCGGGTTTTATTTCTTAAACTTCTTTTTTTATATTATCATTTTATATGACATATAAATTAAAAATATCGTAAATGTTATTTTTAATATCTTTTCTGGTAATTTTTTTAACAATTTAGCCCCCAGATATCCTCCTATGGCTCCGCCGACAGCACATAGTCCTGCTACTTTCCAATCTATAAAGTTTCCTTTATAATAGAAAAAACTACTGGTTATTACCATTGGTAAAATACAAAAAACAGAAGTACCTCTTGCTTTTGTATCATCTATATCTAATAGATGAATAAAGGCTGGTACTAATATCAAACCACCACCTGTTGAAAATAACCCACTTACTACTCCTGCTAACAGTCCAATTATCACTTTTTTAACCATAATAAAACCTACTTTTTAGTAGGTTTTCCAATTTATATAAATTTATTCACTCAATTTTTAATCTGGATTATAATATTTCATTCCCAACATTTTATCTGGAAGATATTGCTGTTCTACTACATGTCCTGGAAAATCATGTGGATATAAATAGCCTTCACTATACCCTAATTCTTTCATTTTTTCGATTGGTGCATTTCGTATATGCATAGGTATTTCTCCCGTATCCTTGGTTGCTACATCTTCTAATGCTTGATTTATTCCTAAATAGGTAGCGTTGGATTTTTTAGAAGTTGCTACATATACAGCTGCTTCTGATAATAAAATTCTAGCTTCTGGCATGCCAATCATGTGGATTGCTTGCATGGCTGAATTAGCTACAACTAGAGCATTTGGATTTGCCATTCCTACATCTTCTGAAGCACATATGACAATTCTTCTAGCTAAAAACAAAGGATCTTCACCTCCATTTAAGGCTCTTGCTAAATAAAATATAGTAGCATCTGGATCCGAACCTCTCATCGATTTAATAAAAGCACTAATATTATCATAGTGTTCTTCTCCATTTTTATCGAAAATTGCTTTTCTATTTTGTATACTATTTTTAATAACTTCATCTGTTAGATGAATATAACCATCTTCTCCGTATAGGTGTCGTTAAAGTGGCAACTTCTAATCCATTTAATGCCGTTCTTACATCTCCATTACTAATGGCTGCTATTTTCCTCAAAGTATTATCTTCTATTTTAATGTTGTATTCCCCTAATCCATCTTTTCTTTCTAACGCATTTTTTAATACTTGATATATATGCTCTTCTGTTAGGGGATTTAGTTTAATTACCATTGACCTCGAAATTAACGCCTTATTTACTTCAAAATAAGGATTTTCTGTGGTCGCTCCAATTAGAATAACCGTCCCATTTTCTACAAAGGGTAATAAGGCATCTTGTTGTAATTTGTTAAATCTGTGAATCTCGTCAATAAATAAAATACTTTTTCCTGTTGGATTTAACATGAAATTTTTTGTCTCTTCTACGACCTTTTTAATATCTGCCACTCCTGAGGTAACAGCATTTATTTTATAAAATTTATATCTGGTAGTTTCACTAATTACTCTTGCTAAAGACGTTTTTCCACATCCTGGAGGTCCAAATAGAATAATGCTAGATAATCTATCTGCTTTTATGGTTCGATATAAAATTTTATCTTTTGCTATGACATGTTCTTGTCCAACATATTCTTCTAATGTTTTTGGTCTCATTCGATAGGCTAGTGGCTCATTACTATTCATGATTTCCTCCTTATTAATTTTTTAAATTGCCAAAAAAAATCCCTTGCAATTTTTTTCCTATTCTTTTTCCTTTTCTTGTTCATATTCTGCTAAAATTTTAGTTCCTTTCACATTATCTGTTTCGTACTGTTTTTCAAAGTGATATTGTTTCGTTCCATCTGCAAGTTCGCTTATGGAAAATTCACTGGTTAGATAGGGATCTGAAATAATTAAGGTATCTGTATGTGAAATTGTTGTATTGCTCAAATCATATAACTGAGATTCTATTAAACAGTCAAATAATTTTTCATCTTGGATATTAAGAGCTCCATATTCCATGCATTTTTCATATAACTTATGTTGGACTTTATAAACAGATTCAAAATTCCACTCTTTTGATGTTTGTTCCTTTCCTTCATAATCTTCAGATACTAAACATCTATTTCTATAATAATCCCATAACTGAATGTAATCTAGTGCTTCCTTTTTACTAGAAATTTTTTCTATATCTTGGTTCACACATCTAAGAGTTAGCTCCTCCAATCCTTTTAGTTCATAGTTTCTCACCCAATCAGTTAATTCGTCAAAAGGAATCCCTTGACCGTCTCCCTTTGCTTTAATTGTTTCTAGCATTTTTTTATAATTATTATTTATGGTTAATATTTGTTGTTTGTTTTCATCAAGTTGACCACTTTCTTCTCGTATATATTGTTCCTTTGTCTCTATTTCTTCCAATATCTTATCTATTTCTTCTTGCGTTACTTCCTTTCGATGAACTTTAGACCAAAGTGATAAATTAGTTATATATTGGTAAAATGTCAAGCCAGTGCCTTCTCCATATTTTTTATCTAATTTGTTTGATAAAAAAGAAATTAAATCTATGTCATGTTTTTTTAGATATTGATACATTTCTTTTTCTCCTACTAAATATGACAATTTATTATATAAAACTGTTTCCAATTTGTAGCCGTTTTTTGATATATGTTTGTCTTTTTCTGCATCAAGCTCTCTTATATATTCTGCCTTATGGTTAGCACTACCATCTTTAAGCATTTCTGTAACATCGAAATAGGAACAAATGCTGTCAGAATTACGTAATGGCTGATCGACATGCACTGTTTCATGTAACAAAGAATATATCATGTCATCTCTATTGGTAATCATTATAATATTTTCAGGAATCATTCCTAATTCATTTTTCGATTGACTTACTGTATAAGTTGCTGAAACTGGTTGCTTTTCAAAAAATAAAGTATATTGGTTTTCATCATCCCTATTGGCATAAATAATATCATCTACACTTAAAATTGCCTCTATAAAATGGTTCTTATATTCTTCTTTCGTAATTGCCAAAGTCCCCTTTTTACTTGCATTCATAGGAAAGTTTTGATCCATTTGATTTAATGCTTGGACTAAAATCTGCCTTATTTTTTCTCCATATCCTGTGTCTTTTGAAAATTCTTCACCGTCTATTTTCAATTACTCTATTAATGATACCTTCATTATCTGTTACTGCTTCTAAAGATTTTGCAAAACGACTCCTTCTCTCTTTATCCATATTAGATTCTATTTTAACATTTTTATCTACTTCTCCATGCTTAATATTGTAGGTGAAAGTACCAAATAATCCAAGAGAAGTAAATAAAACATACATAGCTCTTATTATTTTTCCTTTTTTACTTATGCTTTGTTCTTCTGATAATGAATCGTTTTCCTCTTTCAATTTTGCCCTCCTTTTTATTAAGTATCAATTGATAAATTTTACAAACCTAAAAGATTTAGTCCTTTTTTGATCAATTCTTCTGTTGATAATTCATCCTTCTCTAATTTAGCAAATGCCTTCTCAATTTCTTTTTTATTATATCCTAATACTTGAAGTGCTGCCATAGCTTCTGCTACTTTGTTATTATTTTCAATTGCTATTTGTAATTTATTGTCTGTTCCCGATTTCGTTTTTGACTTACTATTTACTTGTTCATCTATTTTTTCAATTTGTTGCTCTTTTGTTATTTTATCTTTTAATTCTAAAATAATTCTTTGGGCTGATTTTGCACCAATTCCTGGTATGGCTGTTAATGTTTTAACGTCTTCTGAAATAACAGCTAATGCAAATTCAGATGGTTCGCAGACAGCTAACATTGTTAATGCTGTTTTCGCACCTACACCACTTACACTAATTAACAATTCAAACATTTTTAACTCTTCTAAAGTATTGAACCCAAAGATACTAATGTCATCTTCTCTTACTTTATAATAAGTGTGTATCTTTACAGTCTCTCCTATGTTTCCTATTTTTTCAATTCCTACGTCTGACATGAATATTTTGTAACCTAACCCTCCTACATCAATTACAACATATCCTGTCATTTTCATTTCTATGGTTCCTTTAATATATGCTAACATTTTTCTTTTCCTTCCTAATTTAATTTATACATTATATAGATAAGTTGCTTCTAAGTCTGCTTCGTGTGTCAATAAAGCAATTGGATATTTTTTATAACTACTTCCAATTGCATTATAATTCTCTTTTGGCTCTGTATATCCCATATGCCAACGAATAGAATATTTTTCTTCTGGTGTTAATTTAATATATTCAGTGATCATCATAACCGACTTTTCTCCATGCCCATATGGTATGGTATCATCTACTGTATAATATGGCACTTTTTCCCATACTCCTAATTCATTTTTAGCATTTCTATAATCCACCTTATAAAAATTTGTTTTGCAAATATCATGTAATAGACCGATAATAATAATAGATTCTTCTGGTATTTCAATTGGCATAATGCAATTTTGTATTTTATGTTTTAATATTTCATATACTTTTAGACTGTGTTCTACTAATCCTCCTTCATGGTCTCCATGAAATCTTGTACTAGCTGGTGCTATAAAAAAGTCTGATTTTTCTAAAAAACTGATTAGTTCTTCCATTCCTTCTCTTTTTACTGTTTTTAATAATTCTAAAAATTGTTCTTTCATTTTTACTCTAATTCCTTCCTCAAAACAAAATTTTACTCTAACCTATTTTAATTTGTTAGCAAACCTTTTTATTCTCTCAATCGCTTGAATTGTATTTTCTTTTGTGCCAAAAGCCGTCAATCTAAAATAGCCTTCTCCATGTGTTCCAAATCCGCTTCCTGGTGTTCCCACTACATTTGCCTCTTCCAGAAGTTTATCAAAAAACTCCCAAGAGTTCATGCCATCTGGTACCTTTAACCAAATGTAAGGAGAATTAACACCTCCATAGGCAGTAAATCCAGCTTCTTCCAAGCCATCTTTAATAACTTTTGCATTTTCTAAATATGCCTCAATATTTTCTCTAATCTGCTTCTTGCCTTCTTCTGAATACGTTGCCTCTGCTGCTCTTTGTACCACATAAGACACACCATTAAACTTAGTACAAGTTCTACGATTCCATAATTTATTCAAACTAATTTCTTCGCCCACTCTTGTGTAACCTTTTAATGCTTCTGGAATGACTACATAAGCACATCTAACACCGGTAAATCCTGCTGTTTTAGAGAAACTTTTAAATTCAATCGCCACTTCTGTGGCTCCTTCTATTTCATAAATAGTATGTGGCACATTCTCTTCGGTAATAAAAGCTTCATAAGCAGCATCATATAAGATAATTGATTGATTTTCCCTAGCATAATCTACCCACTTTTTCAATTCTGTTTTATTTAATACCGTTCCAGTTGGATTATTCGGAAAACATAAATAAATCATATCTACCTTTTCCTTTGGTAATTCTGGTATAAAATTATTTTCTGCTGTCACAGGTAAATAGGTAATGCTTCTTCCAGACATGATGTTGGTATCTAAATAAACTGGATATACTGGGTCTGTAATGGCAACTTTATTACTTTGTGCAAAAATATCAACAATATTACCACAGTCGCACTTTGCCCCATCTGATACAAAAATTTCGTCTTCTGCAATTTCTACACCTCTAGCTTTATAGTCATTTTCTACAATTGCTTTTCTCAAAAACTCATAACCTTGTTCTGGTCCATATCCCTTGAACCCTTCTACGGTTCCTATTTCATCTACTGCTTTATGCATAGCTTCTAAACAAGCTGGCACAATTGGTTTGGTAACATCGCCAATTCCTAGTTTAATAATTCTTTTATCTGGATTTTCTTTTGTAAATTTTGCTACTTTTCTTGCAATCGTAGAAAATAAGTAGCTATCCTGTAACTCTAAAAAATTCTCATTAATAAAACTCATCTTTTCCTCCTTTGGAGAATTAGAAATAACTTAAATGTAGCATTTTTAATGCATACAGCTAAGTTATCCCTTTAGGTTCATTCCCTAAAATCCTCTTTTAAAATTTCACCTTCAAATACGGTGACCGCTGGTCCTGTCATATAAACATGATGATCTTCCTGATTCCATTCAATCTCTAAAGTTCCTCCGAAGTAATTCTATATATGCATGTCGGTCTGTTAACCCATTTAAACTACAAGCAACTAATGTCGCACAAGCACCAGTTCCACATGCTAGTGTCTCTCCTGCACCCCTTTCCCAAACTCTCATTTTGACATGTTTTTTATCTAAAATTTCAATAAATTCAACATTGGTTTTATTAGGAAATACAGAAGCTACCTCTAAAATCTTTCCATATTTTTGAACATCAAAATTTTTTACATCTTCTACTACTGTAATGGCATGAGGATTTCCCATTGACACACATGTAAAAGTAAATTCTTTGTCTAAAGATTTTACTTTTAGGTTTTTCACCGGCTTCTCAATAGCCATAACTGGGATTTCTTCTGGTGCTAAAATCGGTTCTCCCATATCAACTCTAACGGTTTCAACTTTGTGGTTTGTTACATTTAATGTTAGCGTTTTGATACCAGCCAGTGTTTCAATGGTTACAGTTGTTTGTTCTGTTAAACCTTTGTCATAAATAAATTTTCCAACACAGCGTATGCCATTGCCACACATTTCTGCTTCGCTTCCATCTGAATTGAACATTCGCATTTTGAAATCTGCTACATCACTTTTACAAATTAAAATGAGACCATCTGATCCAATCCCAAAATGCCTGTCACTCACGAATCGAGCTAACGATGATTCATTCTCTATCTCTTGATGAATGGCATCCATATACACATAATCATTCCCTAACCCTTGCATTTTTGTGAATTTTATCATTTTTTCACCTTCTTTAGGTTCTAATAAGCAATCAAATATACTCATATTTCATCGTCTAGTATTCTATCATATGCCTATTTCTTTGTAAAGATCTTAATTTTTTATGAATCCTATTTCTTTGTTAAACTTTTTGTTATATAATGTAGAAAGAAGAGAGGTATTTATGAAGTTATTTAAAAAGTTGTTCATAATCTTATTTATTATTTTAATATTGATTGCCAGTTTTGGATTTATCATTGGACTTGGTTACTACTCCAGCACTTTAAAAGAAAAACCTTTAATCACTAGAGTTGAGACAATAACGAAGCAAGAGCATTTTACTTCTTTTGAGCAATTACCAAAAAATTATGTGAACGCTGTGATCGCCACTGAAGATCATAGATATTATAATCATGGTGCAATTGACCCCATTGGAATCGTTCGTGCTTTTTATACCAATATTCGTGATGGTCAGTTTGATGAAGGTGGCAGTACGATTACGCAACAAGTTGCTAAAAACGTGGTGTTTAATCAAGATAAAAATATCATTAGAAAATTAGGCGAAATTTTTGCCGCCTATGATTTAGAAAAAAATTATAATAAGGATGAAATTCTTGCTATCTATGTCAATTCTTCTTATTTTGGCGATGGGTATTATGGCATTTATGATGCTAGTATGGGGTACTACAAGAAAGAGCCAAAAGATTTGACTTTATTAGAAGCTAGCATGTTAGCTGGTGTTCCAAATGCTCCTTCTGTTTACGCTCCAACCGTTAATCCAGATTTAGCTAAAAAACGTCAGAAACATGTTTTAAATAAAATGGTGCAATATGGCTATATTACACAAGAAGAAGCTAATAATGTCCTAAAATGATTTTGGGAACAGAGGAAAAAATCATCATTTTTTTGTAATTCATATCATATATTTAGATTACAGGTGATACTATGAAAGTCATTATTTTAAACAAAAAAATGCTATTTACCATTTGCCTTTTTTGCCTTGTATTTTCCTCTTTATTTTTCTATTTTAGTAACCCTTTCTCTTTTGCTATTGAATTAACTACTAACAGCGTAATTGATGAAACCTTACAAGAAAAGCTATCTTCTTTAACCAAAAAAGAAGAAAAAATTGCTTATCTTACTTTTGACGATGGACCAACCATAAAAGCCACTGGAAAAATATTAGATATTTTAAAGGAAGAAGATGTAAAAGCCACCTTTTTTGTCATTGGGAAACATGTAAAAGAACATCCTGAATTAGCCAAAAGAGCTTACGAAGAAGGTCATTACCTTGCTAATCATGGATACAATCATAATAACAAAAAATTATATAAAAGTGCAGATAGTTTTACTTCTGAGATCAAAGATACTGACAAGGAAATTGGAAAAGCCATTGGCATTGAAAATTATTGTTCTCATGTATTTCGTTTTCCGAATGGTTATATGTCCTCTCATTATAAAGCAAAGAAAAAAGAAGCAACCAAACTTCTTTCTGAAATGAATTACTCCTATATTGATTGGAATTGCCTAAACAACGATTCTGTCAAAAAATGCAGTAATAGTCAATTATTGAAAAACTTAAAAAAGTCTGCTAAAAATAAAGGTACTTTAGTTATTTTAATGCATGATACTTCTGATGTAAATGATACACCTTCTATTTTAAAAGATTCGATTCATTATTTAAAAGAAGAAGGCTATGAGTTTAAGAATTTTTATGATTTATTGTAAAGAATGGCGAGTTTGTGCCTGTCCCAAACTCGCCACTTTTTATAAAATAACCTCTATTTCATAAACATTCCTACTGCCATCTAATTTAATCAAATTATCTATCTCATTGCCATTTAAAAGAACCTTGCTAACACCAGTTTCAAAAACATTTTTGCTATTTGGATTTTTAATCATAATATTATACATGCTTTCCTTCCATTGATACTTGATTTGATACTCTTTCCAATCTTTTGGAATACATGGTTCTATCTTTAAATAGCCTTGCTCAATTTTAAGTCCTAACAAATTCTCAATTCCTGCTTTGTAATACCAGCTGGCTGAACCAGTATACCAAGTCCAACCTCCTCGACCAGCTAAATTTCCTGTACCATAAATGTCTGCTGGTATGACATAAGGTTCTACTTTATATTTGCTACTAGCTTCTTTGGTTCTTGCATGTTCTATCGGATTAATCATACGATACAATTCTAATGCTTTATCGCCAAATCCTAGCATGGCTTCTGCAATAATGACCCATACAGAGCTATGCGTGTATTGTCCACCATTTTCTCTAACACCTGGTAAATATGCCTTAATATAACCCGGTTCCAACTTTCCCTTTTCAAAAGGAGGATCTAATAATTTAATAATGCCATTTTCCCTGTCGATTAAATGATTTTCTAAGCTTTCCATAGAAATATATTTTTTGTCATTATCTCCGACTTTTGAAATAACGCTCCAACTCTGAGCAATACTATCAATTCGGCATTCTTCATTTTCCATACTACCTAACACATTTCCATCATCCATGAAAGCTCTTCGATACCATCTTCCATCCCATCCATTTGTATTTAATGCTCTTTTTAAATTGTTTCTTACTTCTTCATATTTCTGAGCTAACATCTCATTTTCTTTTTCTCGGCAAAAGACTATAAAATGTTCTAAAATTAAACTTAAGAAAAATCCTAACCAAACGCTTTCTCCTTTTCCTTTATTACCCACTGTACTAAATCCGTCGTTCCAGTCTCCTGAGCCAATCTTTGGGAGACCATTTTCGCCAAAATTTAGACTTTTCTCAATGGCTTTGATACAATGTTCATAAATACTTCCTTGTTGCTTGCTTGGCAAATATTTTTCATATTTTTCATCTTGACCATCCTCCAGTATAGCACCTTCTAAATAAGGTGTTTTTATTTCTAAAATACTCTTATCACCTGTAAAATTAATATATTCAATTACTAGATATGCCAGCCATAATAAGTCATCGGAAAATCTGGTTCGAATTCCCCTTTGATTTTGGTCATGCCACCAATGTTCTACATCGCCTTCTATAAATTGATGTTCACTGTGTTTGATAATCTGTTGTTTTAGAATTTCTGGCTCTAAATATTTAAGTCCTATGGTATCTTGCAATTGATCTCGGAAGCCATAGGCTCCTCCTGATTGATAATATCCTGTTTTGGCTACTAATCTACTATTAATAATTTGATAAGCCACCCAACCATTTAGTAAAATATTAACAGATTCTAAAGGCGTATATACTTGTAATCTACCTAAAAATTGCTTCCAGAAACTCTTGATTTTACTTAACTCTTCTTTACAATTTGTTACCTTCTGATATTTGTAAGCCATATTTTTACAATCCATGTTATCTTCTTCTGCTCCTAAAATAAGAGAAATCTCTTTCCTTTCAAAGCTCTCTAAATCAATTTCAATTTCATAAGCCATACATGGTTTCTTTCCTAAAGCATCTTGATGATTCAATGCTACTTTTTTCAAGGCTTGTGGATTTTGTATGCCACCTTCACCCAAAAAGAAATTTTTGTCTCCTGTATAAGATTTAATTTTTTCACTGGAAGAAATATAAATTCTTGTTTTTTCCATTTCCTCTCGATACAAATTTCTTGCCTCGATTAGATTACTATTGGCATCAAAATTTAAGTGAATATAGCCATTTGATTTCATTTCATCTTCCCCAATTACTGGTTTGATATAATAGTACAATTTCAATTTTTTTCGATTTGGCGTTATATTTTTTAAACTTAAAATCCCAATTTTACAACTATCTTCTTTCGGAACAAAAGTCTCTAATTCCTGCTCGATTCCATCACTTTTGTGAATATATTTACAATATCCAAAGCCATACACAATATTATAATTTCTATCATCTGGCATCGGATTTAATCCTAATGACCACGTTTTTTGGTTTTCTTGATCTTTCAAGTAGATAATTTCAGATGGAATATCATAACATGGTGCATTTTCCCAACTAGACACTCGATTTAGCCTACAATTTTGAAACCAAGTATAGCCACCCATATTTTCTGTTACAAGAGTTCCAAATTTTTCATTTGCCATAATATGACTCCATACGGTAGGCAACCTGTTTGTTTTATTGACTTTCATAAGATATTCTTTTCCATCTTCTGAAAATCCGCCATATTCATTATAATATTTCAAATTCTCATGATTTGCTAAAATGTCAATATCATCATTATTTTCCTCTGTCATTTGTAAATTTGGCACTTCTTCTCCAATTGCTTTATATTTCTCTAAATAGCTTTCTTCCAAATCCTTGATGTTATTTTGCAAGCCACCTTGATCACTGTCGATGATGATAGTTGCTAAAAATTCTAGTAATTCCATATCTTTTCTAGCAATTTCTTCTTTATTTAAAGTAAAAATACCACCTTTTTGATTTTTCAAATAACGCATGTGATTGCTTAAAATACTATCTTCAATTTCTTCTTTTACATAATTTTCATAACTGTGTCTTTCTTCATCTAAAATCACAATTTCTGTTTCTATATTTTTCATTCTAAAAAACTCATAAGCTTTCAAAATTTCCTTGATGACATAGCCATCATTTACATTTTTGATTTTTATTAAAATAATCGGTAAATCCCCTGATATTCCGTATTTCCACAAATCACTTTGATGATAAGTTGTATATGTCTTTTTATTTTGCATTTGTTGTGCTTTTAGCGGATTGTCAAAAAGAATATAAGATAGCATTTTTTGATAAATAGCAAGATCGCTACCTTTTATACTTAAATATCTACTTTCTGCCTCCACTCTTGCCTTTGAAAGTTCAAATTCTTTCCTTACATTTTCAGTAGATTGATATTTTTTAATATTTTGAATTACCTTTTCTTCCTCTTCATGAACAGCTAAAATGAAATCGATGGTTGCTTCTTCTTGTGGTTTTACTTTTATCGTACGTTTTAATGCCACCATTGGTTCAGTTACCAATCCAATCTTTTTGGATAATGGGATGGAATTTTGCACCATATTCGGAATTCCTAAATTGCCTCTTCCAATAAACTTTTCTTTATCTATTTCATACTCAAAATCCCCAATTGTTTCGCTATTTGTGGATAAGTTAGCACCTAAATATAATTTAGTTTGGTGGGCTTCCCTATTTTTTCTTTCGATTATGATACTATTAGTTTCCTCGTGTAATTTATTGATTAAAAATAAATTATTAAAAACTGGATGCGCATAATCTTGTTCTTTTGTCGATAATACAGGTTCAAAATAGCAAGTCACCTCTAAAATTTCCTCTTCATTCCCCTGATTCTCCAGTACCATTCTTCTTAGTTCTACTGGCTGATTAGATCCCACTGTTGTTCTAATTTTTGTTTTGATATTACCATTCATAATTTCTTGTTTATCTTGATCTGGCATAAAGCTAATTTGATACTGATTTTCCTTGTTTTCATTAAAAGCATAATTAGAACTCCATATTTTTTTTGTTTTAATATTTTTAACAATAAAGAAAATGCCTTGCGGGTAATCATCTGTTGGTTTGAAACGATTGATATAATAATTTTTATATTTACTAATTCCTTGTCCTTTTTGATTCATGGCTATCACATAATTTTCATTTGAAATAAAGTTCCCTGTTATAAGCCTTTCGTCAAGCTTTTTATAAGTGGTTTCAATATAATTTTCATAATCTTTATATTTCAATTTTTCAACCTTCTCCTTCTTTTCCTTTGTTATAATTGCTGTTTCTGGCATCGTTTCTTGCAATAAAATGCTAACTGCTTCTATTTCAGGATTTTTGACAAATCTTTTCTGTAAAATATGATCATGAAATAAATTATTAATGCTTAGCAAAATCAAACCTTGATGATGTGCCATATACGTTTTTACCACAGCCGATTTTTTATCTTTTTCTACTCTTTCTGGCGTATAATCAATGGCTTCATAAAAGCCATATTTGTCATACATTCCTTCTTGCTCTAGCCATTTCAAATTTTCAACCTCTTCTTTTGGCACTTCACTAATTGCTAACATTCCACCATAACTGGCAATAACCATTTCATCTGCCAATCCTCGCTTTAACCCAAGCCAAGGTACACCAAACGCCTTATATTGATAATTTCCTTGTAAATCCTTTACATTAAAAGCTGCCTCTGAAATCCCCCAAGGAATATTCAACTTTTTGCTATACTCGATTTGTGTCTGAATCAAAAACTTACAAGACTCATCCAAAAGACTTCCTTCATATTTTGGAATATTAATATTGGGCATTAGATATTCAAAAGCTGTCCCAGACCAAGAAACCAATCCTTTATACTTACCTAACGTTGTCAAAGTTCTACTCAAATGATTCCAATGCCTGCTTGGAATATCCTTTTTCGCAATTGCTACTAAACTTGCCTGTCTAGCTTCCGAAGCTAACAAATCATAATAAGAATCCGTCAATCTATTTTCCTCTATATTAAAGCCAATCGAAAAAATTTGCTGTTCATCATTATAAAGTACGGTAAAATCCGTATTTTCAATCATTGTTTCAATTGTTGCCAAAAGGGACGGTCCTTTTTGGCAATCTTTTTCTGTGTCTACCATCTCTCTTTCTTGTTTGCTTTCAGCTGATTGCCAAAAAGGACCGTCCCTTTTGGCAATTTTCTAAGAAAGCCTTTACCACATATAAATAGCCTACAAAGTTTCCACTGTCTACGGTTGAGACATATCTTGGGTTCAGTGGTTCTTTTGTTTTAATATTGTACCAGTTATATAGATGACCATTCCATTTTTCCAAACTTTCTATGGAGGTAATCATTTTGCTTAATAAATCAATTGCTTTTTCCAAGGTGATATACTGCAAATCATAGGCGGAGATTACCGCTAATAATGATAAACCAATATTCGTAGAAGATGTTCTTGGTACTACTTTTTGTTTTCGATCTTCTTGGTAATTATCTGGTATCAAATAATTATTTTCTTCTGTTAGATAGGTTTCAAAGAAATTCCATGTTCTTTTTCCAATTTCTAAGACATATTCTTTTTCTGCATCTTCTAATTTTTCAATTGCTTTTTCTTTTTCAATCTCTTTGCTTATATACCACATAATCACTGGAGTAACACCCCACCATAATCCTAGTAAAACCGCAAATGGATTTCCCTTTAGTAATCCTAATCCAATTGTAACGATTCCAGCTAACACATTGACTGCCATTTGATTATAATAGGTGGCTAAATCGGATTTGGCTTGTTTTTCGGCTTCTTCTGATGTCGTCCATTCTAAAAGATGTTTATGGGTAATGATAACTCTATATAAGGTTTTCAAAATAGCTTTCCCAGAAATATAAGCTTTATATGGTAAACAGCCTAATGTAATAACACCTCTTAAAATAGCTCCTCTTATTCCTGAAATTTTTGGTGTAAAGGTCTTTTGTTTTTCTTCTCCTTCTTTTCTAAAAATGCAACGATTTAACAATTCTAGTATATAAGGAAAAATAGCTACTACAACCAAGGAACAAATACCTATATAAATGGGCTTTGATTCTATTATTCCTATGATATAGCAATAAATCATGGCTATGATTAGATTGATTTCTAAAAGACTTCTCCTTAGATTGTCAAATATTTTATATTTGGATAATAAATTTAAGGGACTTTGCCAACCTAACCATTTTGTAATTTGCCAATCTCCTCGAATCCATCTGGAAAGACGATTCATAAAACTATTGTATTTGGTAGGATATCCGTCCATTAGCATAATATCCGATACCAGTCCACATCGCAAATAGCTTCCTTCTAGTAAGTCATGACTTAACACCTTATTTTCTGGAATTTGATTTTCTAATACAGTATGATATACCTCTAAATCATAAATTCCCTTTCCCGTAAAAATTCCCTCTTGAAAATTATCTTGATACGTATCTGATATGGCATTGGTATAGGAATCCACTCCTCCAGCACCTGCAAATATTTTAGTAAATAGCGTTTTATAGCTGATATCCAAATTCACGCCTATTCGTGGTTGCATAATTCCATAGCCATCCTCTACCACATGTTTTTCTTTGTCCACTACTGGCTGATTTAAAATATGTGCCATGGCTCCTACTAGCTCAAAAGCAGAATTTAGAACTAAATCGGTATCAGCATCTAATGTAATGATATATTTTATTTTTTCTTTTGCTTGATTTTCTAAGGTATTAACTCTGAATGGATTTCTAATTTTACCTAACAAGTAATCATTAAACTGGGTAATCATGCCTCTCTTTCGTTCCCAACCCAAATAGGAACCTTCTTTTTCGTTCCATATACGTTTTCGATAAACAAAACTAAAGATTGGCATTTTATCTTGTTCTTGTCTGTATTTCGTATTTAGGCTTTTAACCAATTCTTCTCCTTCTTTCATAATTTCTAGGTCTACTTCTTCTTGTCGTTGGCTACTTTCGCTACAATCTCCAAGTAAGGTGAAATAGATATTTTTGGATTGGTTAGCTAAATAAAATACTTCCAGTTTTCTCATTAGCTCTTGTACTTTTTCTTTTCCATTTAAAATGGTCGGAATAATTACCATGGTTTTGTGTTGTTCATCTATTCCAGTTGAATAATCCAACTTTGGAACTGGCTTTGGTTTCACCATTTTACTTAGCACATATTGAATGACTTGTATGGCTATTTCAGATGCTGGAATTAAAAATACAAAAAAACTGATCACATTAAGTCTAACAAAACTACTAATGCCAAGTGATAGAACAATACTAAGAGCCATGATACCTAATAAATAGGCTCTCGTTTTATCCTTTGAACTCATTTGTCTACTAGTTTTATATTGCAACACATCATATAATTGGTTAATTCCTTGATCGATTAGATAATATCCAATATGAGCTTGTTTTTCTTCTATTTTTGCACTTTGTGACAATTCTAATGCTTTTCTAGCAATATATATCTCTGAAATTTTTGTCTTTTTAGCTATTTCTTTGATTTTATTTCGATAATATTCTTTTGTTTTGTCTTCCATTTTTTCGTAGACATGACTTGGATCTTGTCTCAAGATTTCTTCTACTCCATTGATTTTTTCAAATATTTCTAAAAAGTTAATTCTCTGAATTTTTTTGATACTAGTTATACTATTTCCAATGGATACTTTTCTAACAGCAATATCAAAATGCTCTTTTTTAATTACCTCTGATACGGTTGTACCAGTCATTTCGACTGCTTCTTCTAAAGCTTTTAAATAACTATATCCCTTTTTTCCATAGCGTTTCAAAATATAGGACATATACTCAATAAAAGGATATTTCATATCTTTGAATACATCTTTTTCTAGTCTTTTTACTTGGCCAACTCGGAAATGCTGTTCTGGTCTAGTTTTGTTTTCTACTAATCTTTCTACAATATTTTCTGCTTTGTATTTTTGCATTTGGCAACTATAAATTTTTTCACAAATCTCTCGAATATTTTCAATCATAGCAATTTGAAGAAACATGCCTATATTCCATATCTCTTCCATACTTAGTGTCTTTTTGGTTTGATAACTTGCTAAGTAATCTTCTAAATCTTTTCTTTCGATTTTATTATCGGTATAAGCTACAATTTCAGAGGCTAATACATAAATTCTGGCAAATCCTTTATAAGTTCCATTGGCTACCCCTACGAAATTAGTATATTTTTTTAAGGTTAATTCTTTTTGAATTTGCTTTACCGTTTCTTCTATGATATATAAGTTATCTAAAAGCCATTCTCCTGCTGGATGGATACTAATTCCTAATTTTAGGTGTTCATTTAATAACTGATAGACTTGTTCTATGATTTTAAAATTTTCTAACATTTGTGGTACGGGATAGGTATCTTTTTGTGATTTATTGCTTAAATTGTGACCAGAAGCTATTTTTTGTAAGTGTTTTTCTAATTGGTTTTTGTCTAGTAAGGTACCATTTATTTTTAATACTTTATTGATTTTCAAAAAATTCCACTCCTTGCTCAATATGTTTTAAACATATTGTTCGCAAGAAGTGGAAATTTTATGCATTTTTAGTTTTTTATTTCATTATTCGTATTCGAATTCTTTTTCTGGATTTTCCTGTGTTTTTTCTTCTATCTTTTGATTTTCTTTGGTATTTTGAAATTCTTTCACTGAGTTTATAAATTGCCTCTGACTGTCAGTTATATCATTTTCATTACCTTTTTCCATGGCTTCTAATAATTTTAATCCAGCAGGAATTACTGTTCCCATTGTAGCAAGAACAGAGTTGTCAATTGATTTGTCCATACTAACTTCAACAGGTACTGTTTTTCCATCTTCGCTTTCCAAGCTAACACAATCTATCACATTTTTCTTTGTATTTTTTACTTGATACACTTTTACATTATGTTCTGATGTAGAAAAAAGATTTTCTTGATTCGGTTTGAATTCATATCTATATAAATCTGTTAAATAAGCATCTAGTTCTATATCTGCTGTTTTCCAATCCGTATTCCCCATCATTGTTTCCAGTTGCTCTACATACAAATTTTTTAAAAAGTCTGATACATCTTCTGCAGTTTCTAATTCTTTAATTTTTTGTTCTACTTTTTTTTCTTCATTTTCTGATTCTACGTCATATTTAAATTGTTCTTTAAAGTCTTTGCTTTGTTCCATTTTCATAGGATTATCAACAATTTTGGTCTCCTTATCTGTTGCACAAGCTGTTGTTACTCCTAGTGCTGCTATTGTCCCTCCTATAGCAACTCCCTTTTTCGTTTTATTAAATATTTCTTTAAATTTTTCTTTTATCTTCTCTATTATATTCATTGCTTTTCTCCTTATAATTACTCTATTTTTATTGTAACATTTAATTTTATTAAAAGCAAACATTTTTTATAATTTCAATAATTCGTAATTGAATTTTATTTTGTTCTCACCTCATATAAATATTATCATGTATCTTTTTTTCAATTCTTTGTGCAATTTTATTCCATTGCAAAATAATCTGTAATTCCGTTATAAATCCCCCAAGCCAACTTATTTTGATAATCATCTTCTAGCAACAGTTTTTCTTCCTCTGGATTAGACAAAAAACCACACTCTACAATAGAAATTGGTATTTCTACATGTTTCATAATATAAACGGTGTCTAATTTCATAGCTACTCTTTTATTCTCTTTTTGAATAGCATCATTTAAATTAGATTGGATTTGTTTTGCTAAATTTGTACTTTTCTCATCTCCATTTTTATAAAAACATTGCCATCCCCAATATTGTGGTTGTGGAATTTTATTTAAATGAATACTGACAAAAATGTCTGCACTTGACTCATTCCCGATCTTTACTCGATTATGAATGTCAGAAATTTTCTTTTGCTTTAGTGTTTGAGCATCTAAGTCATAAATGGCATTTTCGTCAGAACGAGTCAATATGACTGTACTTCCACTTGTTTCTAATAAATTTTGTACTTTTAATGCAATTTTTAAGTTAGTTTCTGCCTCCGTAGTACCAGAACTACTTTGTGCTCCGTTCATCTGGTACACCATGTCCTGCATCTATTACAATGGTTCTTCCTGATACTGGCGTTGCTGTTGTAGGAATTGTATTTTCTTCTTTATGAGTCGTCGCTATCATAAAACTAAACACAGACATTAATATACATAGTATGACAATCGATATTCTTTTTCTATTTAAAACTAACATATAAATAACCTCACATATAAATATTTTCTTTATATTTATATGTTCCACTCCTATTAAAAATGCGATTTACTCCAAAAAAAGGAGACCTTCTAAGATATTTATCTCAGATATGGTCTCCTTACGGAAAGTTATTTATTTGTAACAGATAAACTTCTTCGTTTATCTGAAATTTTCAAATTGTCTCTCTACTTTTTTATTCGACAAATCTCCATCTACTTAACCTATCCTATTTTCTTATCATAATTCATATCAAAATACTAAATTCATTATAAAGCAATTATCGCTTTTTAATAAAAGTAGTCCGAAATATTTATATATTTAGATGCGACTTTCTTGTCATTATCTAATTATAAATATTTCATTTTTCTAAAATTTATTGAAAGCTATTCGGCTTTGTCTAAATTTAGAAAAACTTTATTTTGATATTTCCTATGAATCACATTCCTATCATCATCATCATAAACTTTAAATCTGTTATTTTGATTTTTACCATATTTTTCACATCTTGTGATAAATATAAAATCAAAATTCCATCTTCAAAATTTATAATAACAACAATATTCCTGCTTTAGAAAATTATAGTGTTGTTTTCAATTTCCTTTTCTCGAACTCATTTCGAGTTTTTATGAAAACACAACAAAACCTGTTGTTTTCTGCTACTAATTTGTAGCTTTCCTATTGCTTAACTTACAGTTACCGAAAGTTTGCACTTTCTTTTTCCTCACCTATTACGCTTTGCTGTAATTTGCAGTTACTTGAAAGTTTTTCTTTCTCTTCCTCACCTATTACGCTTTGCTGTAATTTGCAGTTACTTGAAAGTTTTTCTTTCTCTTCCTCACCTATTACGCTTTGCTGTAATTTGCAGTTACTTGAAAGTTTTTCTTTC
>CANONT010000009.1 GCA_947567695.1 uncultured Clostridium sp. | reverse complement strand
AAAATTAATAGAAAATAAAGATTAGTCAGATAGATTTCAAAAAATGAAAAAAGGAAAAAGAGAAGAAAAAGGATTAGAATAAAATTTTTATTTTAGAAAAGAGAGAAAAAAGTTTGACAGAATATTAGGCAAGCAATAGAAGGAAAGAAAATCGAAAAAGTAAAAAATGTCGAAAAAACAGTTTACATATAGTGTAAAAATTGAGTTAAAAAGAATGAAAAATATTAGGATTTGATCCATAAAAATACTATGAATAAAAAGAAGTAAAAAAATTAAAAGCATAAATAAATCTAAACATAAAATATTTTAAATTAAATTAGAGAAAAAGGGATAAGATAAAATCGAAATAAAAAAATAAGAAGATAGAATTATAGAAATAAAATAAAATGTCATCTCAAAAAAGAAAACAAATAAAAATTGGAAAATAAAAAAAGAGAAAAATCTTATTCTGGAAAATGATAAAATTAAAAATTACAAATAATAAAAAAAATAAAAACGGAAATCTAATTTTAAAAAATTATTTAAATAGAATAAATTAATTATCAAAGAAAAATAAAAAAGAAAATAATTAAATAAAAGATAAAATAAAAGATTAATTAAATAAATAAAATAATTAATAGAACAAAAAACGAAAAAATTAATAGAAAATAAAAATTAGTCAGATAGATTTCAAAAAATGAAAAAAGCCCAAAGAGTTGGAAAAGAATTAAAATAAAATTTTTGCTTAAAAAAAGGGAGAAAAAATTTTGACAGGATATTAGGCAAGTAATGGAAGGAAAGAAAATCGAAAAAGTAAAAAATGTCGAAAAAACAGTTTACATATAGTGTAAAAATTGAGTTAAAAAGAATGAAAAATATTAGGATTTGATCCATAAAAATACTATGAATAAAAAGAAGTAAAAAAATTAAAAGCATAAATAAATCTAAACATAAAATATTTTAAATTAAATTAGAGAAAAAGGAACAAGATAAAATTGAAATAAAAAAATAAGAAGATAGAATTATAGAAATAAAATGTCATCTCAAAAAAGAAAAGAAATAAAAATTGAGAGAAAAAAAAAGAGAGAAATCTTATTTTGGAAAATGTTAAAATTAAAAATTATAGATATAGAAAAAATAAAAACTAAATTTTAATTTTAAGAAATTATTTAAATAGAATAAATTAATTATTAAATAAAAACAAATAAGAAAATAATTAAGTAAATAATTAATTAAATAAATAAAATAATTAATGGAAGAAAAAATAAAAAATTAATAAAAAATAGAAATTAATTAGATAGATATCAAAAAATGAAAAAAGGGAAAAGAGTTAGAAAAGGCTCACAATAAAATTTTTGCTTTAAAAATAGAGAGAAAAGAGTATAACAAAGTATTAGGCAAGTAATAAAAGGAAAAGAAATTGAAGGAGTAGAAAATGTTGAAAATTCGGTTTACATATACCTTAAAAACCAAGATAAAAACGAGAAAAATAATTCAAAATTCAAGTACTAAAAGTGCTTGAAGTAAAAGCAAATGAGAAAAATAAGTAAAAAATATAGAATAAAACATAAAATATTCAATTAAAATTTGACAAAAAGGACAAAAAAGAGTAAAAATAAAGAAAAGAAATAGAAGAAGAAATAATAAAATTGTAAAAAATTAAAAGAAAAAAAGGACATAAAAACAAAAAAATCAAAGTGAGAAAAGATAAAAAGGACGATTTTGAGATAAAAATGCGCCTAAAAGAGAGGCGTGAAATATTAGGCAATTAAAGGAAAAGAGTAAATCAAGAACCGTAAAAAATATGGCAAAAATGGTTTACATATAGTGCAAAAAAACAAGAAAAAATTAGTCTATTAAAGAGACTTTTTGTAAAAAAGAAGATTATCAAGGTAAAAAATATAGAAATAGAGAGGAAAAGAGATTACATGGAAATACAATTAAATCAAAATGAGAAAATAGAGGATTTGCAATTTAAAAATTTGAAAATCATACAAAATAGAACTGGATTTTGTTTTGGCGTTGATAGCATTTTATTATCTGATTTTGCAAAAAACATAAAAAAGGAAGCAAAAGTTTTAGATTTAGGTACGGGGACAGGTATTATCGCAACATTATTATGTGGAAAGACAGAGTTAAAACAAATCATAGGAGTAGAAATTCAAAAAGAAGTATATGAAATGGCTCAAAGAAGTATACAATTGAATAGTTTGGAGGATAAGTTTCAAGTTTTAAATGTAGATATATTAAGTTTGGACAAGATCATGGAAAGAGGTATTTTTGATGCAATTGTGACGAATCCTCCTTACAAAAAAAGAAATACGGGAATTCCAAACGAAGATGTAAAAAAAATCATTTCAAGACATGAGACAACAGCAACCTTAGAAGATTTTATTAGAGTTTCAAAGGATTTATTGAAAGACAAAGGGGAATTCTATATCGTACACAGACCAGATAGAGTAGTAGATATATTAACTTTTATGCGAAAATACAAAATAGAGCCAAAAGAAATGAGATTGGTTTACGGGAATAAGGATAGTGAGCCTAAATTAGTGTTAATCAAAGGTATTAAAAATGCAAAACCATTTTTAAAAGTACAGAATAATCTATATATTTATGACGAAAATGGAGAATATACAAAAGAAATAAATGAAATTTATCACAGATAGGAGACAAGTAAAAATGAAAGAAGAAAAAGGAAAATTATATATAGTAGCTACCCCGATTGGAAATTTAGAAGATATTACGTTAAGAGCTATTCATATATTGAAAAGTGTCAATTTAATTGCTGCTGAAGACACAAGACATACTTTGAAATTATTAAATCATTTACAGATATCCAAACCCTTAATTAGTAACCATAGGCATAATGAAGAGAGCAAAACAGAACTATTAATAAATAAGTTATTAGAAGGGCAAGATATTGCATTAGTATCAGATGCTGGTACACCAGGGATTTGTGATCCGGGTGAAATAGTAATTAAACAATGTATTGAAAAAGAAATTGACGTAATTCCTATCCCAGGAGCATGTGCAATGATCAATGCTTTGATTGCTTCTGGGATTGATACAAAAGAATTTACTTTTTTAGGTTTTTTGCCATTAAATAAAAAAGCAAGGAAGGAAAAGTTACATAAAGTTGGAACGAGTAGAGAAACGATCATTCTATACGAAGCACCACACAAACTGATGTCTACTTTAAAGGATTTAGAAGAAATTTTGGATGATAGGCAGATAGTTTTGGCTAGAGAATTGACAAAAATTCATGAAGAATTCATTAGAGGCAATATAAAAGATATAATAGAAAAGTCTGAAAATCTAAAAGGAGAAATTGTTTTAATAATAGAGGGAAATCGAAAAGGCGACATAAAGTCAAACTTTAAAGAACTAAGTATACAGGAGCATTATCAATTATATGAAGAACAAGGATTATCTAAAAAGGAAATCATTAAAAAAATGGCAAAAGATAGAGGAGTAAGTAAAAATGAAGTATACCAGCAGTTCATTTCAAATGAATAGACTTAGTTTTCTGACATAAATATTTTATGGAGGGAAGTGAGAAAATGTTTGATTGCCATTACGATTTGTTAACATATATATGGATGAAAAAAGAAGATAAAAAATTTCTAAAAGATTATTGTGATAAAGTTTATCACGTAAATAATATAACAGGAGGAATTTTCAATTTATTTTATATGTCAAAAGAGGAAATGAGAGAAGAAATAGGAATAACAGAAGAACAAATAAATGTAGTTGAAAATTTGAAAGAAGTGAAGGAATATATTGAAGAAAATAGATTAATTTCAGATAACATTAAGTATATTTTTGGAATAGAAGGAATGGATTATTTAGAAAGAATTGAAGATATTGATGTTTTATATTCTTTTGGATTAAGATCTACAAATATTGTATGGAACCATGAAAACAAGTTTGGTGGTGGATCTAAAGCTAGGGAAAATTACGGTTTGACAGAATTAGGTAAAGAATTAATTGAAAAACTTATCAAAAAGGGAATTGCCATCGATTTATCCCATGCCAATGAAAAGACTTTTTGGGATATTGTTCAAATTTGCAAAAAATATCAAGAAAAAGGAGAAAATCCAGTCGTATTTGCTTCACACTCAAATGCAAAAGCTATTTGTGATGTACCAAGAAACTTAACAGATGAACAAATTTTAGCGATAAAAGAATTAAATGGTGTGATAGGAATCGTATCAATAAAGAAATTTTGTGTTAATACAGACGATATTTGCAATCCTAATATAGATTATGAACAAGAATATATAAAACATATCAATTATGTTAGAAATTTATTAGGAGGGGTAGATTATATTGCAGTAGCAACGGATGATATGAGATATTATTACATGGAACCAGAATATTATCAAAATGCCAATGTCTATAAACACGAAGAAATAAGAGACAAATTAATTAGAAGCTTAAAGAAAAATAATTATAAGGATGATGAAATAGAAAAAATATTAACTATTAATTTTACAGAGAAAATTTTAAAAAAAATTTAAAAAGAACAGTGTCATTTGATTTATGATACTGTTCTTTCTAATAAATTTATTTTTGTTCTAATGAACTTATTTTTTTAGCACAATCTGTGCATATTAATTTATCATTGTAAGATAATAAGTCTTCGGTATTACCGGCAGAAGATGCAATTTGGTTCGAATTTTTTTAAGATGATGGAAGAACCATCTACATATATTTCAATAGGATCTTTTTCAACAATGTTAAATTGATTTCTGATTTCTATTGGAATAACAACTCTACCAAGTTCATCTACTCTTCTAATAATTCCAGTTGATTTCATACAATTCATCCTCCTTAAAAGTTATAATTTAACAATCCTTATGCTCCTAATATATCACAAATAAAAAGTCAGGTCAATTATATTGTAATAAAAAGTCATGTTTAGAATAGTATTATTTAGGTGATAAGTATGTTAAATCATTTATGGCCTGTATTTATTATAGTTTCATTTTCTTATGCTATTTTTTCGGGTAATTTGGAACAGTTAAATTCAGCTATTTTCCAAAGTACAAGTGATGCTATTATGTTGTCTATTGATTTACTTGGTACGATATGCTTATGGAATGGAATTATGCAGGTAGCTAATAAAACAAGTATAATTAACAAAGTAACTAATTTGCTGAATCCTGTGATAAAAATATTATTTCCAGATATAAAAAAAAATAAACAAATTCAAAAAGAAATTTCCATGAATATGATTGCTAATATTTTGGGATTAGGAAATGCTGCTACTCCTTTAGGCTTAAAAGCAATGAAATCTATGCAAAAGGAAAATCCTAAAAAAGATACCTTAACGAATTCAATGTTAGTATTTATTGTCTTAAATACAGCTTCTATTCAAATTATACCAACAACAGTAATAGCTATTAGAAATTCATTAGGTTCTAGTAATCCTACTAGTATTATTTTTCCTGTCTGGATTGCAACAATATGTGCAGCAATAGCAGGAGTAATATCTATTATGTTAATTATTAAATTTGGCAAAAAGGAGTAGAATTATGCAAATGATTAACTTTATATCAAGTTTAGCAATGCCATTGATTATTTTATTAATTGTTACTTATGGTTTAATAGAAAAGAATAAGGTATTTGATGATTTCTTAGAAGGAGCTAAAGAAGGAATAGAAATAGTATTTAGTATATTACCAACATTAGTTGGTCTATTTGTTGCAATTGGTGCATTAAGGAATTCTGGAATTTTAGATATGATTATTCGTGTTATTACACCTCTTTTAAATGTTATACACTTCCCAAGTGAAATTATGCCATTAGCCATGTTAAGACCTATTTCAGGAAGTGGTTCTATTGCTGTTGCAACAGACATTATGAAAACTTATGGAGTAGATAGTAGTATAGGAATAATGGCTTCTGTTATTATGGGATCCACAGAAACAACATTATATACAATTGCAGTTTATACCAGTTGTGTTAAAATAAAAAAGACAAGATTTGTATTGGTTGCTTCTTTGATAGCAGACATCGTTGGAATGCTGGTAAGTGTTGGAATATGTAGGATTTTGTCGTAAAGTTTTTGTTGACAAATTTTATAAAGTAAGATATAATTTTTTCATGATAACAAGAATTTTATTATTTATGTCAATTTTTTTTATCGTCAAAAAGGTTATCATTTTTGTATTAACCAAACAGATTTTGAAAAAAATTTCAGACTAATTTATGTTTTTACTTTTGTAGAGAAAATATCCCCCGATAGAAAATAATGTTGAATTATGTAACTTTTTTAGTTCGTCCCCTACACTATTTAATAATTTATCCATTCTTTCATTTTCTCTACAAATCCAATAGAATATTATCTATGATAGGTTTCTCCATTTGCTATTTTAAAAGCTCTAAATAGTTGTTCTAGGAGAAATACTCTAATGAGTTGATGTGGGAAAGTCATTTTAGAGAAACATATCTTTTGATGACATTCGTTTAATAACTCATTAGTTAGACCTAAAGAACCACCAATGATAAAAGTGATATGGCTGGAAGTCATTGAAATTGTTTCAATTTTAGAAGAAAACTCTTCAGATGTCAATTGTTTTCCTTTCAAATCTAAAGCGATTATATAAGAATCTTTTTTGATATGGGCTAAGATTTTACTACATTCTTTTGCTTTAATCTCATTACACAATTTTATGTTTACTTTTTCAGGTATTTTTTCATCTAACAATTCCAAAAGGTCTAATTTGCAATATCTTGATAATCTTTTGCTATATTCATCAATAGCTGATTTTAAATACGTTTCTTTTAATTTTCCAATACAAATAATTTGAATACTTAACATAACTTTAATTCCTTTAACTGGATCTATTTTGGGAAAAGTTTAATCAACTTTAAATTTGAATAACTTCGCTATGTACATCTCTACTAGCTACATTTAGATGAAGTGAATCCTTATCAAAGGAATCAGTGGCAATCAATTCATCCATAACTGTTTGATAAGCAAGTTCAGGAAAGTTACTTTGCTTGCTTAAATGACCAAGAAGTGCCTTTTTTAAGCCAGATTTTAGCAAATGTGATATTGTCTTACCAGCCATTTCATTTGACAGATGACCAGTTGGACCAGCAATTCTCGACTTTAAGGGAAAAGGATAGGATGAGCAACGTAAAACTTCTGGATCATAGTTTGCTTCTAACATAATAAATAGACTTTCTTCTAATTGTTTTACAATATCATTTGTTATATGTCCAATGTCAGTTGCAATACTTATTTTCTTATCTTCTTTCCAAATATTAAATCCACAGGGATTAGCAGCATCGTGAGGAATTGGAAACGGTTTAATATCCAAATCTCCAATTGAGAATTTGTCAGATACCTTAAAAGTTTTGATATTATCACTTGCTATTTTATCCCTTTGCTTTGGCATAGCATCCAAAGTTTCTTGATTTACGAATACTGGTAAATCAAATTTTTTGGAAAAAGTTCCTAATCCTTGTACATGATCGATATGTTCATGAGTAACTAAAATACCATCAATTGAAGTGGGATCCACATTGATATCAGATAAGGCATTTTCAATTTTTTTACTACTAACACCAGCATCGATTAACAGCTTGGTATTTGATGTTTCCACAAATAAACTATTTCCACTACTTCCACTATATAAACTACAAAAACTTAACATAACACTTATTTCCTTTGTTTATTCCTTTATTCTTTCGATATTAGCACCAACACTTCTAAATTTTTCTTCTATGTTCTCATAACCTCTGTCAATATGTTCTAAATTATAAATTTCAGTGGTACCTTCTGCTGCTGTTCCAGCAATGACAAGAGCTGCTCCAGCTCTTAAATCAGTAGAATAGACAGGGCTACCATAAAGTTTTTTTACCCCTTCAAAAAAGGCTGATTTTCCCTGGGCTGTTATTTTAGCTCCCATTTTGTTTAATTCATCAGTGTATTGAAACCTAGAATCCCATATACTTTCATGAATCATACTATTACCATTTGCTAAGGATAATACTACGCCCATTTGAGGTTGTAAATCAGTAGGAAATCCTGGATAAGGTAAAGTTTTAATCGTAGCTTTACTTGGTCTTTTATTACACCAAACACGAATACTATCTATATTATCTTCTACATTTCCACCCACTTCAATAATTTTAGCAGTGATGGATTCTAAATGTTTTGTGATACAATTTTTAATCACTAAATCACCTTTTGTTGCTACGGCAGCAAGCATAAATGTACCAGCTTCAATTTGATCGGGAACAACAGAATACGTTGCATTTCCGTGTAATTTTTCTACGCCATTAATTTTTATAACATCAGTTCCAGCACCTCTAATATCAGCTCCCATAGTGTTTAAAAAGTTTGCTACATCTACAATATGAGGTTCTTTGGCTGCATTATCAATAATGGTTGTCCCCTTTGCTAAGACACTAGCTAACATAACATTAATGGTTGCACCAACAGACACAATATCCATATAAATGGGACATCCATTTAACTTTTTGGCTTTTGCATAAATCGTACCTTTTTCCACAGTAACATTGGCACCTAATCGCTCAAAACCTTTGATATGTTGGTCAATAGGTCTAGCACCAAGTTTACAACCACCTGGCATGCCGACTTCAATTTCTCCTTTTCTACTTAACATGGCTCCTATGATGTAATAAGAAGCTCTAAATTTGCTAGTTAAATCTAAAGGTGCTTTTGTAGTAGCTATATTTGAGGTGTCTATGGTAATACTATTTTTACTGTTCCAAGTTATTTTCGCACCTAATTTTTCTAATATTTCACAAGATATTTTAATATCACTGATATTTGGTAGATTTTCAATGGTACAACTACCATCAATTAAAAGGGTAGCAGGTAAAATCGCTACTGCTGCATTTTTTGCACCATTGATTGTTATTTCACCTTTTAAAGGTGTTGGACCTTTTACAACTAATTTTTCCAATTGAATAACCCCCATTATTATGTGTTTCCATGAAAAAAGAGTGTGTAATAAAAATTAACACTCTTTTACCTACTAAATATATCATAAAGTTGGAATGATTGCAACTATTTTCGTGTTACTTTTTTGCTGTTAGTAAACCATTATTGGCAAAGAATTCTAACAGTTTAAATTTAAATTGAATTTCATTATTGGATTGGCTAGAAACAAGAGCGAATTCTTCTTCTGATAAGTTATTTTCTAGCATTTCTTTTGATTCGTTGGGAACCACACCAGAGGAAATGTCAACAAAGCATAAAGGAGGGAACATGACACACCACCAATTTTGACCTTTTGCTTCACCAATTTCAACTCGTAAAGCATCATAATAACCAGCTGGTAAGGAAATGTCGCCATAATTTTTGGTAGGGAATTCAAAATTACCAATATTAATGTTAACGCTATAATTATAACCTTGAGCTTTTATAGTATCGATAGCAATTTGCTCAAAACTATCTTTGTTTTCTTGTACGATTGAGATAGCTTCTTCTTTTGATTTACAATTTCCACAAATTGAATTCATGTAATTTAATAGCTGATCACGAACGATATATTTTAGATTTTGATCCTTTTCTTCATCACTATTAGCAATAACATGTAATCTAAAAACGCTGTTAGCAATATCAGTAGAAATATTTTGTGCATAGGAAATAGCACAAATAGAACTATATAAAAAAAGAAGAAAAGTTAAAATAATTACCATTTTTAAATTTTTTTTCATTTGTTACCTCCGACAATCATTAATTTCAAAAATATTCTTTACTATTAATTATTAACAAATTAGAAAATTTTATACTAAAATAGGATAAAAATTCTAATGTCGAAAAAAGAAGAAAGATTTTTTTTGAAATATTATTGACATATTTGTAAAGAAATGGTAAAATTTACCAGTGGTTGAAAAACAAACTATCCGTAAGATTTTAAAAGTTAAAGGAGAGAATTTCAAATGAATAAAAACAGAGATACAAAAGAAAAAATATGTGCATTTTATGCAAGTGATTATCATTTTGAAATGATAAGTTTACCATATATAAATAAGAAGATACAAAACAACAATAAAATTATTATTTTAACAGAAAGTAATTTAGAAGAAAGTATGAAGAAATTGTTAGAAAAAACTAATTTAAAAGAAGAAACAAGAAAAGAAATTTTAGAATTAGATTGGAAAAATGACAATACCGAGAAATTTAATGCAATAAAAGCCAAAAGGGCTAAAGAGAAAGATATGATTATTTTTGTAAAAGGAAATGAAAATTATATTCAAAATATGAATCAAAATATAGAAAAATGGATACCCGAAAAAAATCATATTAAAATTATAGATTGTTATAACATAGAAGAAGTGGGAGACAGTTTAGATGAAGTCATGGATCAATACGAAAAGGTTTTAAGAGTTACGGGAGAAAAGGAAATAGAAAAATTACAAAAGAAATAGTTGCCAATTTCTTTAAAATGGTGTATAAATAATAAAACAGATAATATATATTATCTGTTTTATTAGGATATAAAGGAAGGGAAGATAAGTATGGAGGCAAAAGTAGAACAATACAAAAGTTTATTAAAAAAATATGGACAAGAACATTTATTAAATCATTATGAGACATTAGATGAAACACATCAAAAAGATTTGTTAAATCAAATAGAACAAATTGATTTTGAATTAATTCAAGGGTTGTATCATCATACGAAAAAAGAAGATAAACATGAAAAAGATGAAATTACACCGATCGAATATTTAGATAAAAGTAAATTATATGATGATTATAAACATTATGAAAATATAGGGAAGAAAGCGATTAAAGAAGGCAAATTAGCAGCAGTAACCATGGCAGGCGGACAAGGGACGAGATTGGGACATCATGGACCAAAAGGAACCTATGATATAGGCTTAGATTCACATAAATCATTATTTGAATTATTAAGTGATCATTTAAAAGAAGAAGGAAAAAAATGTGATGTAATGATTCCATGGTTTATCATGACAAGTCGAGAGAATAATAAAGCAACAGTTGAATTCTTTGAAAAAAATAAATATTTTGGCTATCAAAAAGATAAAAATATTTTCTTCTTTATTCAAGGTGAATTGCCAATGATTGATACAGAAGGGAAAATCTTAATTGGAGAAGATGGATTAATTAAGCAAGCAGCAGATGGACATGGAGGAATTTATGAATCACTTGTAAAAAATGAAATGACTAAAAAAATGAGAGAAATAGGAATTGAATGGGTATTTATAGGTGGTGTAGATAATTGCTTAGCTAAAATGGTGGATCCTATTTTAATGGGAATTGCTATTGACAAAGAAGTTGCAGTTGCTTGTAAATCTGTTGTAAAGGCGAATCCACAAGAAAAGGTGGGAGTATTTTGTAAAAGAAATGGAAAGCCAAGTGTAATAGAATATTCTGAAATAACTGAGGATATGGCAGAAGCAAGAGATGAAGATGGAGAATTACTTTATGGAGAATCTCATATTTTATGTAATTTATTTAGTGTAAATGCAGTAGAAAAAATGGGAAGCAATCCTTTACCTTATCATGTAGCCTACAAAAAGGCTACATATAGAGATAAAGAAGGAAATTTAGTAGTTCCAGATTCGCCAAATGCTTATAAATTTGAAGCATTTTTATTCGATGCTTTTGGGGAAGTAGATGACATGGCAGTGCTTCGAGTTAAGAGAGAAGAGGAATTTGCACCAGTGAAAAATGCAGATACGGTGGGAGTTGATTGCCCAAAGACAGCTAGAAAATTATACAAGGAATTTTATCATTTAGATTAGTGTGATTAAGACATGAGGTTTGATATCTTGTGTCTTATAAAATATAAAGTATAAAAAAGGAAGGAAGAGATAAAATGAATTATTTAGAAGAATACAAAAAATGGTGTGAAAGTCCAGAATTTGACGAAGAAACCAAAAAAGAATTATTAGCGATAAAAGAAAATAAAGAAGAAATTGAAGACAGATTTTATCAAGAATTAGAATTCGGAACAGCAGGATTAAGAGGCGTTATTGGAGCAGGTACAAATCGAATGAATCAATACACAGTAGGAAAAGCAACACAAGGATTAGCTAACTATATAGTTGAACAAGGGACACAAGATAAAGGAGTGGCTATTAGTTATGATTCCAGAAAAATGTCAAAGGAATTTAGCATGCAAACAGCACTGATTTTATGCGCTAATGGAATTAAAGCCTATTTATTTGAAAATTTAAGACCAGTACCAGAATTATCTTTTGCTGTAAGAGAATTAGGTTGTACAGCAGGTGTAATGATTACAGCTAGTCATAATCCACCTAAATATAATGGTTATAAAGTTTATTGGGATGACGGAGCACAAATCGTATCACCAAGAGACAAGGACATTATTAGCAAAGTACGAGCTGTTCAGAATTTTTCTGAAATTAAACAAATTTCGCAAGAAGAAGCGGTACAAAAAGATTTATTACATATTATTGGAACAGAAATGGACGATAAATACTTAAATGTTTTGAAAAATTCTGTTTTAAATCCTGATATTATGAAAGAACAAGGAAAGAAATTAAAAGTTGTATACACACCTTTACATGGAACAGGAAACACGGTCACAGAAAGACTTTTGAAAGAATTGGGACTAGAAAATGTATATGTAGTACCAGAGCAAAAAGAGCCAAATGGAAATTTTCCAACAGTTGATTATCCAAACCCAGAAGATAAAAAAGCATTTAAATTAGCATTGGAATTAGCTAAAAAAGTAGAAGCAGATGTTGTTTTAGCTACTGACCCAGATGCAGATCGTTTGGGAATTTTTGCCAAAGATTCTACAACAGGCGAATACATGACTTATACAGGAAATATGTCTGCTTTATTAATTGCAGAATATAGAATTTCACAAATGAAGGAAAAAGGAATCTTACCAAGTAACGGTATGTTAATTACCACTATCGTATCTTCTGATTTAGCAAAAGCGATCGCAAAACATTATCATTTATCTTGCCCAGAAGTATTAACAGGATTTAAAAATATAGGTGCTGTTATGAAAAAGGCTGAAGAAAACAAAGATATGACATATGTATTTGGTTATGAAGAAAGTTATGGCTGTTTAATTGGAGATTATGCAAGGGATAAAGATGGAATTGCAGCTGTTATGGCACTTTGCGAGGCAGCATGTTATTATCAATCTCAAAATAAGACTTTATGGGATGCGATGAATGATATTTATGAAAAATATGGTTATTATAAAGAAGAACAAGTTTCTATTGTAAGAGAAGGCGTGCAAGGAGCACAAGAAATTAAAGAGATGATGACAAAAATGAGAAATACAGAGATTAAAAAAATAGGGAATTATCAAGTATTGAGTTTTAAAGATATAGAAAAAGATATCGTAAAAAATATGCAAACAGGTGAGAGTACAAAAACAGGATTACCACAGTCTAATGTATTATATTATGAATTAGAGGATAATGCATGGTGTTGTATTAGACCATCTGGAACGGAACCAAAAATTAAGTTATATATGGGAGTGAAAGGAAATTCAAATGAAGATGCTAATAAGAAATTATTGGAATTAAAAGAAGCTATGATGAAAATTGTTGTATCATAGAAAAAAAGGGAGCCTGATTTTTTCCTCCGTCCCCAAAATCAGGCTCCCTTTTTCTTATTTTTTCCAGTCTTGTAAATTTCTTTGAATGGCACCAAATAAATTAGCACGAATCATAGGAATATTTTTCGTTAAAGTAAAAATTAATTGTTTCATATCTTCTCTTTTAGAAGTACCATCCATCGGACAGACCTTAGGCATTACTGTTAAATCTTTTTTTCGGATAAATCTTCGGATTTCTTTTTCAGGTGTATAGATTAAAGGTCTAATTAAAGTTATTTTAGATCGATCCATATAACTGACAGGTGAAAAGGTAGAAATATTTCCAGTATAGAATAAATTTAATAAAAAAGTTTCTAAAACATCATCTTGGTTATGCCCTAAGGCGATTTTATTACAACCTTCTCGAATAGCAATAGAGTTAATAACACCCCTACGTAAATTAGCACATAGGGAACATGGATTTTTTTCTTTTCGGATATCAAATACAATTTCTTTGGCATTACTTTTTTCGATCCATAAAGGAATTGCTAAATCGTCACAGATTTTTTGTAAAAACTCTGTATCAAAAAATTCAAATCCTGGGTTAATACTAATTGCGATCAATTCAAATTTTTTTGGGTAAAATCTTTGTAATGCTTTTAAAGCATGTAACATAGTAATAGAGTCTTTGCCTCCTGATAAGCATACCGCAATTTTATCTCCTTCTTCTATCATCTTATATTCTTCGATTGCTTTTCTTAAATGACTTAATATTTTTTGCATTTTTGTCTCCTATTTATATATGTTTTATTTAGTTTTTTAATCAAAACCATGATATTGATTATAGTAATAATTGATACATCTAGCCATATAGGGAGCTTCTACGTCGTAATATTCGGCTAGTTGTGTTACTGTTGTTAATCCTTTTTTCATAAGTTCTTTGATTTCTTCATAAGGGAAAAATTCTTCCCAAGCTTTTTTATCTGCTTTATGTTCCATTTTTTCTATTAACTCATAGGGACTGTTCGTGCGATAGTATGCACCTGCCATATAATGTCCTAATTCTTGTATTAAGACGGTGTTTTCTGCAACTTGTCCTTTGGTTTTTTTATCGTCTACAATAATGGCTGTTACATCTTCATAATGGGCTATCATTCCACTAGTAGAGAACAAGTCATGATTTATATAATTAATGTTTTCTTCTTCCATTTTTTTATATAATTCAGTTGAGTCCATCTTTTGCTTAATTGATTAGTCTCCTTTTTTATTTTCTTCATTACTTTGTTTGGCTAATAAACCTTCTATAATATCTTTAGCAATTTTTTGGTTTTCTTTATTCAATCCTTTTATACCAGTAGCAAATGCAATATCTATTTGATCTAAGTTGATTTTTTGCGAATTACGTACATTAGAAACACCCATTAAATAATCAATAGAGCAATTAAATAATTTTGCCATTTGTAGTTTTATATCATCACTAGGACTTATGGTACCTTTTTCATAATTAGCAATACTAGATTTCCCTTTTAAACCTAGTTTTAAAGCTAATTCTTCTTGTGTTAGTTTGAATTCTTTACGAAGTATTTTGATTCGGTTTCCTATCATAATTTTATCTATTTCCATAGTTAATAGCGTTCCTTTCTAGTTTATATAGTAAGATTTCTTTCCTAATTTGTCTAAAACATTATATCACAATGTTCATTAAAAGTAAACGACTTTAAAATTTTTTTTACAAATAGTATTGACAGTTCAATTATAATGTACTACAATAAGTTTAATCATAAAAGTTGGAGGTGGAAGAATGAGTAAGGAAAAAGTAATAACTTATAAAGAAACGATTAAAAGATTTGGTCAAAAAATTTTTTACACTAAAAGTTCAATAACAATATACAATAATGCCAAAAGGAAAAATAAAACTCGAAGTAATGATATTAGTAAATTAATGTTGTAATATTTATAATGTGTACCGTTTTTTATAATAATATGGTAAAAAATAACAGTAAGGTTGGTTGATACAAATGATAAATGATTTTGAAAAGTTAAGAACAAAATTACATGAAAGTATAGAAATATATGGTTTAGATTCAGAAGAAACAAGGAAGATTAGTGAAAGATATAATGAATTAGTCAATTTCTATTATCAAAATGAAAGACAGTACCACAAAGATAATGTAATGAATGTTAAATATTTAGAATCCGTTAAATATTTAAGAAAAATAGCAAGTGAGTTTATAAAGTTTCCTACTATTCAGGAATGGAATTGCTATGCAAAACAAAAGAATCTATTAAATTCAGAGAGTTTAAAATATATTAGTGGGAATGATTGGCATGACCTACGTAATAGAATTTCATGGAATTATAAAAGTTAAAAAAACTTTTGAAAAATATTCGCAGTGTTTGCAAGGCATTGCGGATTTTTTTGTCGAAAACGGGTTTTGTTTTTTATTATGACATATAGTATAATACAAAACAAGAGACAGCTAGACCGCTAAACCTTGCTATCTCTTTAAAATTCACACACTCAAAAGTATGTATATGGTTAGTATAACTTTTTTGAGTGTGAAAGTCAAATGATTTTTATACGAAAGAAGGTTTTTTCTTTATGAAAGATATAAATATAGACGATTTTGTAGATAATAGAATGAAAAAGAATCAGAGATTATTTACGAAAGAAGAAATAGAATTGATTAAGAAACATAAAAATTGTATTAAAAAAATATATTTATTGGGTTTTATTGATGGAAAAGAATGTTATGAAGAGTAAGATAAATAAATCTTTTTTGAGCTTCATTGACAAAAGTATTAATATAGTGTAATATAATTTTATTAAAATGTGCTTATAGCTCAACAGGATAGAGTAACCGCCTCCTAAGCGGTCGATGGTGGTTCGAGTCCACCTAGGCACACCAAACAATTATATAAAGAAAGAAAAGATAATATGTCAAAAGAGCAATTTATGCAAGAAGCAATAAAAGAAGCAAAAAAGGCATCTAAAAAATTAGAAGTACCAGTAGGTTGTATCATTGTAAAAGATGAAAAAATAATAGCAAGAGCACACAATCAAAAAGAAACGAAAACAGACACTACAAAACATGCAGAGATACTAGCCATTCAAAAAGCCAGTAAAAAATTAGAAGCTTGGAGATTACTAGATTGTGAAATGTATGTTACCTTAGAGCCTTGTTCTATGTGTGCAGGTGCAATGATACAAGCAAGAATAAAAAAAGTATATATAGGAGCAATGGACGAAAAAACAGGAGCATGTGGTTCTGTTTTAAATTTATTGCAAGATTATCCTTTTAATCATAAAGTAGAAATAGAGATAGGAATTGAGAAAGAAAAATGTGAGAAAGAATTAAAGGAATTTTTTAAACAATTAAGAAACATCAAAAAACAGAAATAATTTCATGCTAAATGTGAATTAGAAGGGGGCAAAATGATAACAAAATTAAGAGATATAACAAGAAAGAAATATTTTCATATCATTGTAATCATTGTCATTTTTGCTATGATTTTATTTGCTTTAGGTATTATTGTGTTGAGATACAGCGTAGAAGGCGAAACCAATATGCCATTTCAATTGTCAAAAATATCGGTTATTAGTTCTTCAGAAGGATTAGACAAACAAGCCACAGATACGAGATGGGCATTTGATGTTTATCAAAGTAATGATGTATTTTTATATATTGATAAAAATGATGCCTATGGTAAGACAGAAGCAATTAAATCAGTTGAAATTAATCAGGTACAAGTAGAAGGCAAGAAAAAAGAAAATATAAAGATTTATCAACCAGATGAACAAGACGAAAAATTAGTTTTTCAAAATAAAGAAGAAAACATTGTGGAAAGTATGGTATATGAAGGAGATTTAGAATCAAATTTAAAACAACGAAAAATTTCAAATCAGGGAGGAATTGTTGCCTTTCGATGTTCTAATAATAATTTAGCAGATTACAAATCAAATGATGAAGAAATTAATCATCATGAATTATTAAAAAAAGCAGGAGTACAACAAGAAGATTTGGCAATCAAATTAACCTTTGCTTTAACCATTAAATTAGAAGAAAAAAAAGAATATCAAACAACAATTCAACTAGATTTTCCTGTTGACAACGTAATTGAAAAAGGAACAACATCTAGGGAAATAACAGATCTTAAAAAGTTTATTTTTAAAAGAGTGAATAATTGATACAAATTACTTGATAAAATTAAAATTTCAGTATATAATACAAATGGTTGTGAGCTTAATCTTTGTATGGAGAGAATCCAATAAAGACCTATGAATCTTGTCAGGTCCGGAAGGAAGCAGCAATAAGTAGATCTCTTTATGTGGAGTCTTTCCATAGAGAGATTAAGTTACAATCATTTTTTGGTATAATGGTATAAAGGATGTGAAAATATGGGGTACACAGCTCTTTATCGAAAATTTAGACCAGTCACATTTTCTGAAATGGTAGGTCAAGAACCAATCACAAAAACATTAAAAAATCAAATCATATCGGATCGTGTGGGGCATGCTTATTTATTTAATGGTGGAAGAGGAACTGGAAAGACATCAGCAGCAAAAATATTAGCAAGAGCTATCAATTGCTTAAATCCGAAAGATGGCGAGCCATGCAATGAATGTGAAATTTGTAAAGGAGCGATCGCTGGTTCTTTAACAGATATTGTAGAAATGGATGCAGCTTCTAATAATAGTGTAGAAGATATTAGAAGCATTCGTGAAGAAGTTAATTTTTTACCAACTAAAGCAAAATATAGAGTTTATATTATAGACGAGGTACATATGCTTTCAACAGGAGCTTTTAATGCTTTATTAAAAACATTAGAAGAGCCACCAGAACATGTTAAATTTATTTTAGCGACAACAGAACCTCAAAAATTGCCAGCAACTATTTTGTCAAGATGTCAACGATTTGATTTTAAAAGAATTGCCAATGAAGATATTATAAAAAGATTAGAAATTGTATGCAAAGAAAGTAAAATAGAAGCTACTAAAGGAGCCTTATCAATTATTGCAACTTTGTCAGAAGGAGCCATGAGAGATAGTTTGTCAATTTTAGAAAGATGTGTGCAAGATGGCGATAATAAAATTGACGAAGATAAAATCAAGGATTTAGTAGGAATTCCAAAAGTTACTTTTGTAAATGGTATCATACAAGCTGTTTTGGAATATGATGTGAATAGAGCATTAGAAAATGTGGAGGCTGTTTTAAAAGAGGGAAAAGATATTAACTATTTTATTTGGGAAATGATAAAATATGTAAAAGACATCTTAGTTTTTCAAGCAACTGGTAAATTAGAATTATATAGTGAAGAAGAATTAAACGTTATAAAAAATATTTCTGAAAAAGTAGCTAAAAATAGATTAGTAAATTTGGTTTATCAATTATCAGAATTGGAAAATGAAATAAAATGGTCAACACAAAAAACAATTATGTTTCAGGCTGGTATGATTAAATTGTGTAATCAGGAAGCGGATATTAGTAAAGGAATCGAAGAAAGAGTAGCTAAAATCGAACAATATCTGAAATCAGGAAAAGGAATAGTTGCACCTAATACAAATCAAGTAATACAGCCTACTGCAAACGGTATGGTACAAGGTGGTCAAAAATCTACCAATGTTAATGTTGTGAGTTCTAATCATTTAGAATCCATTAACACAAATGTAGCTTCTAATGGAACTAAAAAAAGTGCAGTTACCCCTAGTAGGAAGTATTCTAATAAATCAGAAGAGTATTGGTCACAAATTGTAAATGATTTAAAGCAAAATGGAAAAATTGTTTTATATACAAATCTAATAGGTACAACGGCAAGAGAATTAAATGATATGACAGTCGGAATTGAATTTCCGAATGGAATGTCATCTTTTGGAAAGACAGTTTTAGAGAAACAAGAAAATATGAAAGAAATTTCAACTTTAGTTTCGATGGCTTGTGGTAAAGAAATGCAAATTAAATATTTGACACCAGATACCCAACAAACACATCAAATGACAAAGGAAGAGAGTTTGCAGAATTTTGCAAATGAATCAGATATACCGTTTCATATTATTGAGTAACTTGTTTTTGTTTGCAAAGCAATCTATAAAAGGAAGGAGATTTTAAAATGAGTAAAAGAGGTGGATTCCCAGGAGGTATGGGAGGATTCGGAGGAATGAATATTAATAACTTAATGAAAGAAGCAAAAAAAATGCAAGTAGATATGGAGAAATCACAAGCAGAATTAGCAAGCAAAGAATTTGAGGCATCTGCTGGTGGTGGAGCAATAACAGTAAAGGTTTCTGGAGAAAAGGCAATCAAAGAAATAAAAATAAAACCAGAGGTTGTGGATCCAGATGATGTAGAAATGCTAGAAGATTTAATTTTGACATGTGTGAATGAAGCATTAAGAAAAGTAGATAGTGAACAAGCTGCACAACTAGGAAAATTTAATATACCGGGGTTGATGTAACATGTCATTATATTCACCATCGATTGAAAAATTAATAGAAAGTTTTGAAAGATTACCAAGCATTGGGCATAAAACTGCCGCAAGGCTTGCTTTTTATATGTTAAATAGTTCGGAAGAAGAAACCAATGAATTTATCTCTTCGATTGTAAATGCTAAAAAAAATCTAAAGTATTGCAGTAAGTGTTACAACATTTCTGATACCGATCCTTGCTCTATTTGTGGTAATCCCAAAAGAGATAGTTCTATTATTTGTGTAGTCGAAGATGTAAGAGATATTATAGCCATGGAAAAAACACATGAATTTAAAGGCGTTTATCATGTTTTACATGGCTCTATTTCGCCTATGAATGGAATTGGTCCAGATGATATAAAAATCAAGGAACTTTTGGCAAGGCTAATGGAGGGACAAGTAAAAGAAGTGATATTAGCTACTAATCCTAGAGTGGAAGGGGAAGCAACAGCGATGTATTTATCGAAATTGATTAAACCATTAGGAATTATGGTAACAAGAATTGCTCATGGAATTCCAGTAGGTGGCGATCTGGAATATACAGATGAAATAACCTTAACAAAAGCCTTAGAAGGAAGAAGAGAGTTATAAAAAGTAACATAAAATACAGAAATTAGGGAGGAACGAATATGGAATGGAACGAATTATTGTCAGCTAAAACTTGTGTTGAAAAAGAAGAGGAACCAGAAAGATGGAGTCAATATCCCATTGATGATTTTGAGAAAGATTATAGTAATATTATACTAAGTGCATCTTTTAGAAGATTACAAGATAAAACTCAAGTGTTTCCCCTTGATAAGAGCGATTTTATTAGAACTAGACTAACGCATTCTATTGAGGTTGCAACAATTGCAAAACAATTGGGAACCATGGTAACTCAAAATAAATCAGACTATTTATCAAAAGATTTTAAAATTATGAATGAAGGGGAAAGAGAAGAAAAAAGTAAAATAATCAATTCTATTCCAACGGTTTTATCTTGTGCTGGACTTTTGCACGACTTAGGGAATCCCCCATTTGGACATTTTGGTGAAGTGATTATCGGAGAATGGTTTAAAGAAGAGCTAGAAAAACAAAAAATTGAATTCAATGGAAAGAAAATCACTCAAATTTTGAAACCTCAAATGAAGGAAGATTTAACGCATTTTGAAGGTAATGCACAAGCATTTAGAATTTTATCTAAAATTTATAATCATCCAGAAGGTTATGACATTAATTTGACATATAGCGTAATTAATACTTTGATAAAATATCCCAATGATTCTTTAAGTATTGATAAAAAGGCAAGTAATGTAAAATTTCATAAAATGGGGTACTATTATGCCGAAAAAGACTTTTTTGATAAATTGTGTGAAGAAACTGGCACAAAGATTGATAATACGTATGTTAGGCATCCACTTACTTTTTTATTAGAAGCAGCAGATGATCTTGCTTATGCAACCTCTGATTTAGAAGATGCGCTAAAAAAGGGAATGTTTACTGTTGACCAATTTATGGAATATTTTGAACAAGCACTGGAAAATGAAACATTTATAGAAGCCGATAAAAAAGAACGTTCAGAAAGATTACTAAGAAATTTAGGGGAAAGAATTGAGAATCAAAATCGTACGCAAGAATCAGATTTAATTGCTTTCCAAAAATGGACAGTATATGTTAAAAATTGGCTTATGTATGTAGTGGCTTATAGTTTTAGTAAAAATTATGAAAAAATAAAGCAAGGAGAATATGAACATGATATGTTCCAAGAAGGATTTCATGAATATTCTATTGATATTTTGAAAGGAGCCATGAGAAAATTCGTATTTGACTCATCTGAAATTTTAAAATTAGAATTATCAGCTAAAAAAATACTTACCTCTTTACTCTCTGATTTTATTTATGCGGTTATTAATTGGGATTGTGGGTATAAAGGAATAAAACCGACAGATTCTCAAATGAAATTAATTCATATTATTTCTGATAATTATAAAACAGATTATCATAAGGCATGTGAAGCTTTAGAAATACAAGATACCGATGAAAAAGAGGCATATAAATTATATTTAAGATTTTTGATGGTAACTGACTTTATCAGTGGCATGACAGATTCTTATGCTAAAAATCTTTATCAAGAATTAAATGCTATTAATTAATCATAAAAAAGCTAGATGGAATTTAAACCATTTAGCTTTTTAATAACACATCGCAAATATCCTTTGTTGCATTTGGGTGACCTATCAGTAAGGCGTTTTTCTTCATTTCGTTTAATTTATTAGGATTCAAAAATAAATGATTAAAAATAGTAGAAACATTATCATTTTTTTTAAGCCAAATTCCCACACCCTTACTTTCTAAAAACTCTGCGTTTTCTTCTTCCTGACCAGGAATCGGATGGATAATCATCATAGGCAAGCCAGAAGCTAAACTTTCTGTTGTTGTCATACCACCAGGTTTGGTCACTACTAAATCACAAATACTCATAAGCTGAGGAACTTGATTGGTAAAACTAAGAACCTTAACACGTTTAGTAGCTTTGTTTTTCTCTACAATTTCATTAAATTTATCTTTCATTTTTTGATTCTTGCCAGCAATTGCAATTATCTGTATCTCATTATTCGTTTGGATTAAACAATCAAACAAATCGAAAATCTTAGATTTCCCGAGACCAAATTCGCCACCACCAAAAAATAAGACATTCCTTTTTCCATCTTCCAAGCCATAAGTATTTAAAATTTCTTTTCTATCATATTTTTGCAAAAATCGATTGGATAGAGGGATTCCTGTTACAAAAACTTTACTACTTGCAATATTAGTAGAAATTAGATAATCTTTCATTTTATCATTTGCCACAAAAAAATAATCTGTAAAATCACTACCAACAAGCCATTGATCATGAGGTGCAAAATCAGTCATAATCGTTGCAATTTTTGCCGTTATTTTTCCTTTTCTTTTTAAATAGTTACACATTTGACTACTAAAAGGATGTGTAGAAATAATTAAATCTGGCTTTTTTTCTCGTAACAATCGCAACAATTTAATTGCCATAATTTTATTTGACCTAGAAGAAAGATGTGCTAAAGGACCTTTTTGAGAATCACTATAAATGCGACCCCAAACCCAAGGTACTTTTTTAGCAGCTTCTCTATAAGCAGCAGTTGTAACTTTTTCAACAGTTTTATTCACATATTTCATACAATCCATTAATTCAATTGTGTTATCTTCATAATGGCCTTGGATATATTCATGAATTGATTTAGCGGCATTTAGGTGACCACCGCCATAAGAAGCATAAAAAATTAAAATATTCATACAAAATCCTTTCTTTCCATGTGCAATGGGGACGTTTCTTTTTGCACATTATATCATAAAAAAATAAAATTTCAAAAAATGGAATATTTTTTTTATAAAAATGCAAAATAAGAAAAGTTAGAAAAATATTGAAATAGAAAAAAGGTGATTTTTTGAAAAATGGAATAAAAATAATAGGGATTATTTTAATATTGCTAGTAATGATGATATCTCTTATTTTTATAACAAGTGACATGAAAGAAGATAATATCAGTTATGCAGTATCTTCAGGAACTTCAGATATACAATTAATGGCAAGAGCTATCAATGGAGAAGCCAGAGGAGAACCATACGAAGGACAAGTGGCAGTTGGTGCAGTTATTTTAAATCGAGTTAAAAGTTCCCAATTTCCTAACAGTATAGCAGGTGTTATTTATCAATCAGGAGCTTTTACAGCTGTGGCAGATGGACAAATAAATGCTCCTATCAGTGAAGGTTCAACTGTATATAAAGCAGCACAAGATGCCAAAAATGGTTGGGATCCAACAGGTGGGTGTATCTATTATTTTAACCCAGCTACGGCAACGAATAAATGGATTTGGTCAAGACCATTAGTAAAAACAATAGGGAAACATCGTTTTTGCAAGTAATGTCCCCACTGGTTTCAGGATTAAATGGGGAAACTGGAATTGAATGGAGAATTGCTAAAGGGTTCCAAAGGGGACGGACCTTTTTGGCAATTTTGTTAAAATTTTAAGAATAAAGAAAAATTATGATATATAAAATTGCCAAAAAGGTCTGTCCCCTTGGCAATTTGGGAGGTTAGTATGAATCAATTACAAGATTGGAAAGAAAGATTAAAAAAAGGACATATGTTAAGTGTGATTTGTGTGCTATTGCTTGTTGTGGTAGCATTGGGAATTATTTTGTATACTAAGCAAAGAGAATATAGGCAGGCTTCAGAGAATAGCTACAATATGGCTTTTTATGAATTAGTAGATTATGTACAAAATGTGGAAACGTACTTGGCAAAATCATTAATTTCATCTACTTCAGAACATGGTGCAGAGACTTTGACAAATTTGTGGAGAGAGGCCAATTTGGCACAGAATTATTTAGCTCTACTTCCTATTGAAAGTCAAGAGTTAGAAAATACAGAGAAATTTTTAAATCAAGTGAGTGATTATAGTTATTCTTTATCAAGAAAAAATATTTATAATGAAAATTTGACAGATGAAGATTTGAAGAATTTAAAAGAATTACATTCTTATAGTGTGGAATTAGAAAATACTTTGAATCAATTATCAGATGATTTGAATACAGGAAGATTTTCTTGGGGTGAATTAACAAAAAAGGGAACTGTTGCTTTTGCTCAACAGGTGGATAATATTTCAAAAGAAAGTTTTAGTAATTTAGAAGAGAATTTTCATGAATATTCAGGCTTAATTTATGATGGTGCTTTTTCTGAACATTTGACTAATAATGAGAAAAAGGGTTTAACAGGTGATGATATAGAGGAAGAGCAAGCTAAACAAATAGCAGAAGATTTTGTGGGTAGAGATAAGATAAAGCAAACTTCTAATTTAGGTTTTTCCGAAAATGCAACCATTCCAGTTTATGATTTTGCTATTACTAGTCGTAATGATGAAACGATTAATCTATCTGTTAGCAAAAAAGGCGGACATATTGTTTCTATGAATAGTAACCGAACAGTAAATTCAGAAGTGATTTCACAAGAGGAAGCGGATCGTAAGGGAAAGGAATTTTTAGAAAATAAGGGATTCCAAAATATGCGAGAAACTTATTATTTGAAACAAGAGGGAATTGTTACGATTAATTATGCTGCTACACAGGATAATGTGGTGATGTACCCAGATTTAATTAAGGTGAAAGTGGCTTTAGATAATGGAGAAGTTCTAGGAATTGAGACAACTGGTTATTTAAATAATCATACTCAAAGAGATGTTTCAAAGGTTAAGGTTACACAAGAGGGTGCTAAAAAGTCTTTAAATAAAGATTTACAGATTGAAAGTGAAGGTTTGGCTGTTATTCCAACTGAATGGCAAACTGAAATTTTGTGTTATGAGTTTAAGGGTAAAGTAGAGGATAGAGAGTTTTTGGTGTATATTAATGCGGAAAATGGTAGAGAAGAGGATATTTTGATTATAACGAATACACCAAATGGAACATTGACAATGTAAAGCATAGATGATATAATAGTTACCATAACGTAACTGCAAATCATGTATCAAAAAATATAAATATAGGAGGATACGATGATGGTAAAAAAATTTTTGAACATTTTCAAACGGGATAAGAGAGTTTTTTCAAATGAGGAATTGAAGTGGCAAAAAAAGGTAGGAAGGAGAGTAAAAAACACAATACTTGCAATTCTAATATTAGGTGAGATAATTGCTTTATTTCCAATGTTAGATATGTTATGCAAATTTGGGAAAAGATTTTTTGATGAAACTACGACACTTACAACTCTACTCATAGCTTCTTATGTAGGACTTATTGTTGTCTGTATTGTTATCGATAGTATTTTCTATGTAGAGAGTGTAAAGGTATTTAGAGTAGAAGAAATTAGATTTCAGTTGAAAAGTAACTTAGCAACTGAGCACAAAGCAGAAATTTTGTCTTGTCTAAAAGGGCAAGAATATTCAAAAGTAAAATTTCAAGAGAACTTGATAAATGAGCTTTGTAGGATGTTACTAGATAGTAAATTTAAAATAGAGACAACTGATAAGGTAACAAGGATATCGTTACCAGATTCTGATGTTAAACCGCTAGAGATTAAAAATGAAAATATACTGAAATATTTCAGTTAAGAAAAGGAGAGAAACACTTTCAAAAAAAGAGCTGTCATGCGACAGCTCTGTCCCGTTATTTAGTGTCTTTTATAAGTATCTTTGGAAAGCAATTGTTTATCAATTATTTGTCCACCACGTTTTAAAATTTTGTAAGCTTCCGAATAAATAGCTGTAGGAGTTCTGCCAGTCTCATAGGAAGAAATTTGAACCTCGCAATCATCTTCCTGTTTCATACCAAAAATCTGAAAATTAGCCACACCACCAGAAACAGAACAAACCAATTTAATTGGATAATCCCTATTATTTTTAAACTGGAAGTCAATAGAACCATACACAACAGTAGCATCTCTACTAGCTGTGACATAAGAAGGAACAAATTGATGATTGGTTCTTTGTGTGATTTCCAAGTTAGCATAAACAACAGCGTTATACAAAGTAGAAGTAATTTGACAAATCCCACCACCAAGACCATCTTCAACCCTACCCTCCACATAAATAGGAGCTTCCTTATAACCAGCGCTAATCGTTCTAGCACCCACTACCTTATTATAAGAAAAAGTCTCACCAGGCATTAAAACAGTTCCATTTACCTTGTTTGCTGCAAGTGTTAAATTAGTAGTTCTATTCCTATTGCTAGCAGCATAATTGGTAGAAAAAGTAGACAATAAATCTGGAAAAGCTTCTGTACCAATCATATTAGTTGTAACTTTAGGTTGAATAATACTTAGAGGAATGCTATATTCTTCTTTCTTTTCAGCCGTAATTAGAGCCTTTGCTTCTTCTAAAGAAATTTTAAAATCCACTCCATTTTCAGAAGGAAAAACAGCGAAAGGTTCTTTTGTATAGTAGGCGTCTACTGGATCCTTGCGAACTTCATGATAAATTTTTTCTACATCAATATCATCTGGTTGCTGTGTTTTTGTTACAATTTCTACTGGTTGATCTAAAGCTGAAAAAGTAGCAATCGAATTTTTAATAGCTTCAATTGTTGGATTGATATCAACCACACTTCCTTCTTTTCCAGGTGTTATAAGTAATTCATTCCCTTCTATGTAATAACTGCTTTGTATGACAGTATCTGGTAGTTGAGTAGAAATATCTTCTAAGTTTTTAGTTAATAGCTGTTTATCTAATGTAATATTGGGTTCAATATTAATATTTCCAAATCGAGTAGAAAGGATCGATAAATTATTTTCAAAAACATTACCTTCTCTTCCTATTTGAAAAGCTGAATTACTAGCAGTTTTTGTATCAAATTCAATATCCATTTGTGAAAGTGATATTGTTGTTTCAAAATCTTTATGTTTTACTTTAATTTCTTCTGGTAGTTTGTCAGCTAAATAGTTATCCAATTGATATTTAGCATCAGAGGGACTCAAGCCTGAAACATCCAATCCTTTTATAGATACACCAGAAATAATATTAGGATTTAATGTATTATATATCGTAAAAATAGAAAAAATAAGTAATAACACTAGGATAAAAATAAATATTAATAAAACGAAAATAGACATGATATTACTTGATGTTTTCTTAATTGGGATAAAAGTTGTTCCCAAGTTTTCCGTTATATTTTCATTTTTTTCTGGTTGCGTTAAAATTTGTGTTTTTTCTTTTTCTAAAAGACTATTCTTATTGCTCATTTTTATTCTCCCCACAATCAATAATCTAATTCATTATATCATATTTTGCAAAAAAAGTACAAAAAACATAAAAAATGTCAAAATAAAATTAAGGAAAATGTTTATACTATAATTATAAAACTTACATTTAAGTTTTATGATAAAATCTTTTATAGATTTATGTGGGAGGATGTTATGTCTAAGAATAGTAAATTAATATCTGAAAATTTAAGAGAAGAAATTGCAAAAGAATTAGGAGTATATGATCAAGTAAAACAAGATGGTGGAAGTTGGGCTAATGTATCATCAAAACAATGTGGAAATATTGTAACAAAAGCAATCGAAATCGCTAATAGAAGTGTAGAAAACAAATAATTGTCTCTCTAAAAGAGTCCTTGAGGAATTTGCTCAAGGACTCTTTTAAAAATGTCGAAGTTGGTTCCAATGTCCCCATTTTATCCCGTAACCAGTGGGGACATTTTAAAGGTTGCAAAAAACGAAAAAAAAGCATATAATTTAGCAGAACAAAAATATACCTTAATAGGAGTGAAAAGGTGAATGAAAAATTTAAGCGTAAGGGAAATTATGCAAGTAACCAAAGCAGAATTAATACAAGGGGATCCAGATTTGATTTGCAAAAGCTTTTCCAAAGACACAAGAACCATTGAAAAAGGAGATACCTATATAGCAATCAAGGGAGATAAATTCGACGGCAACCTATTTTGGAAGCAAGCATTAGAAAAGGGAGCAGATTGTGTCATAGTATCTGAAATATCTTACGGAGAAAAAGGAGGGATGGCTTTTCCTGATAAAACAATTTTGAAAGTGAAAGATACTTTAGAAGCTTTATATGAAATAGCAAAATTAAAAAGGAGTTTTTATCAAATACCAGTTATAGCTATTACAGGAAGTGTTGGGAAAACGAGTACTAAGGATATTATTGCCAGTGTAGTTTCTCAAAAATATAAAACTTTAAAAACAATTGGAAACAATAACAATAATATTGGATTACCATTTACTATCTTAAAATTACAAGATGAAGAAGCAATCGTCCTAGAAATGGGAATGAACCATTTTGGCGAAATTCGCTTGTTGAGTCAAATTGCAAAACCTAATATATGTATTATCACCAATATTGGAACTTCTCATATCGGAAATTTAGGTTTTAGGGAAAATATTCTAAAAGCAAAATTAGAGATATTGGAAGGAGCGGAAAACCCAACTATTATCATAAATCAAGATAATGATTTACTACATAAATGGAAAGAAGAAAATAATCAATATAAAATTATTACTTATGGAATCTATGAACCAAGTGAACTAATGGCACAGCAGGTTATGTTACAAGAAAACAGTAGTGAGTTTACTTGTGAAGTTCATAAAGAAAATGTAAAAATTAAAGTGCCAGTAGGAGGAGAATATTTTATATCAAATTCTTTATGTGCGATTTGTGTAGGGGAATTACTTGACATAGAAAACAATAAAATAAAAAAGGGAATTGAAGAATTTGAATTAACCAAAAGAAGAATGGAAATAACGGAATTAGACAATGGAGCAAAAATTATCAATGATGCTTATAATGCGAGCTTAGAGTCTATGCAAGTGAGTTTGCAATATGTATCAAAATTAAAAGCAAGTAGAAAAATTGCTGTGTTAGGCGATATGCTAGAGTTAGGAGAATATACTAAAGAGTTACATGAAAAAGTAGGAGAAGAAGTGTATAAAAACCAAATGGATCTTTTAATGTGCCAAGGGAAAAATGCAAAATACATAGCGAAAAAGGCGAAAGAATCGGGAATGCCAGAGAAAAATATTTATTATTTTGAAACCAAGGATGAGATGGAAAACAAGTTAAAAGAGATGATAAGGTCAGGAGATGTTGTTTTGTTGAAAGCATCCAATGGAATGAGATTTTTTGATTTAGTGGAAAGATTAAAAATCTAATGTTGAAAAAATAGAATTAATATAATATAATTTGTTAATACAAGGAGGATTCATGAATATTAATATTGATGGTCTCAATATAGAGTACATAAAAAGAGGAGAAAGTGAAAACAAAATATTACTTTTACATGGTTGGGGTTGTAGTATAGAGACTTTTACAAACATGATAAATTATTTAGCCAATTTCATGGAAGTATATGCAATTGACTTTCCTCGGATTTGGAAAAAGTGATGAACCAAAGGAAGTATGGGATGTTGATAAATATACAGATTTAACTGAAAAATTTATCCAAAAAATGGATCTACATCATTTGTCATTACTAGGACATTCTTTTGGAGGAAGGGTAATTATAAAATTAGTCAATAGAGATAATTTAAAATTTAAAATTAATAAATTAGTATTAATAGATAGTGCAGGAATTAGACATGAACCAAAGAAAACTTTTAGACAAAAAATATATAAAATTGCATTTCCAATGATCAAAAAGATTTCACCAAAACTTTTAAACAAAATAAAAACAAAAGTTGGATCAGCTGATTATAGAAATGCTACACCTATGATGAGAGATATTTTAGTGAAAACAGTTAATGAAGATCTATCTATGTTAATTCCTAATATTACAAATGCAACACTTATTATTTGGGGAGAAAATGACACTGCCACACCATATAGTGATGCAGAATATTTAAATGAAAAGATCAAAGACTCAGGAATTGTAAAAATAGAAAATGCTGGTCATTTTTCATTTATAGAAAATCCTTATTTAGTAAACAAAGTGTTAGAATCTTTTTTAAAGAATTAAATATATTATGGGAGGAGTACAAGCTATATGATTGTTTTATTTTTAGCAATTTATCTAGTTTCAAATTTTCTATCATTAAAATATAATTTTCATATTTTTCAGTTAAATTATTATATGCCAGATACACAAATAAGATGGATTCTTAAAAATTGGAAGAAATTTTTAATTTTATTTATTTTGAATATAATTTCTATTATAGCAATTCTAATGTTAGATAAAATAGGTATCCTATTGGCAATTTTTTTATTAGTAGTAAATGTCATTATGGTTGTAGAAAGAAACGTCAAAAAGAAGATAGTATTTACACAACGAATTATTAGAAATTTTATAACAAACTATATCATTTTATTAGTGCTAGGAATTATTTTTAGAAATAATAACAATGCTATGGTAGCGATAATACTGGCGATCAATGCTTTTATTCCATTATACATAATTTTAATTAATTTGCTCAATAGACCAATTGATTATTTAAGCAACAAGTATTATGTAAATAGCGCTAAAAAAATATTAAAAAATATGCCAAATTTAAAAATTATTGCTGTTACAGGTAGTTATGGAAAAACTAGTACAAAACATTATCTAGCTAAAATACTTTCTACCAAATACAATGTTTTATATACACCAGGAAATTATAATACTCTTTTAGGAATAACCACAACAATAAGAAATCTTTTAAAACCTACGCATGATATATTTGTATGTGAAATTGGGATTGATCGAGTAGGACAGATGGAGAAAATAATTGATTTGATTCACCCAGATTATTGTGTTATTACAGCAATCGGTTCCCAACATTTAGAGACTTTTAAAACACAAGAAAATATTACGAAATCAAAATTAAAACTGATCGATGGTTTAAAATCAAACGGAATTGCTTTTTTAAATTTGGATAATTCATATTTGAAATCTAGCAAAATCGACAAAAAATATATTGGATATGGCATAGAAAATAATACCAATAATAGCATGAAAATTTCTAATATAAAATATACAACAAAAGGAATACAATTTAATATAATAGAAGAAAATGAAACATATACTTTTCAATCAAAATTATTAGGAGAACATAATCTAATTAATTTATTTGGAGCGATTACAGTAGCGAAACACCTAGATGTGCCTATTAAGGAAATCATAAATAGTGTGAAATATATTCAAAGTGTAGAACATAGGCTTAATTTGATACCAGGATCAGAATATAATTTAATAGATGATTCTTATAATTCTAATCCAATTGGTTCAGGAAATGCTTTAAAAGTACTGAAACAAATGGAAGGAATGAGAATCTTAATAACACCAGGAATGGTTGAATTGGGAGAAAAACAATACCAATACAATTATGAATTTGGAGTTTTAGCCAGTCAATGTACGGATTTTATAATATTAGTCAACAAAGAACAGACATTACCGATTTATGAAGGGCTTATGAATCAAAAGTATTCAGAAGAAAAAGTACAAGTGGTGGATACATTTGAGCTAGCAATGCAAAAGGCTAAAGAATTAAAATCAAATGGCAAACAGAAATACATATTAATTGAAAACGATTTGCCAGATAATTATTAGGAGGTAAGTATGAAAATTAAGGTTGGAGTTATATTTGGGGGAAAAAGCGTCGAACATGAGGTTTCGATTATATCTGGAATACAAGCAATTAACAACATGGATACGGAGAAATATGATATTGTACCTATTTACTTGAGTAAAGAAAATAAAATGTATGTAGGTCCAATGGTTTCTGAAGTTAAAAATTATAAAGATATGAATCATCTGATTACTAGTAGCCAGAGGGTGGTTATGGTAAATAACAATGATAAAGTTGATTTGATAAAATATCCAATGAAAAAGATTGGAAATAATCTCTTTGATTCACTTGATGTTGTTTTTCCAATTGTACATGGTACAAATGTTGAAGATGGTTCATTACAAGGCTATTTGAAAGTATTAGACATTCCATTTGTAGGATGTAATGTGATAGCATCTTCTGTGGGTATGGATAAATATATCATGAAAACAGTTTTGAAGGATAACGATATTCCAGTATTAGATTGTTTAAGAATTAATGATTTTGAATATATAGATGATAATGATCTAGTAGTGGATAAAATTTTAGAAGAATTAGAATTACCAGTTATCGTCAAACCAATTAATTTGGGATCAAGTGTTGGCATAAAAGTCGCACGAAATAAAGAAGAATTGATAGAATGTATAGAATATGCTTTTAATTTTTCAAAACAAATTCTAGTAGAAAGAGCGATTACAAATTTGAAAGAAATAAACTGTTCTGTTCTTGGAAATATAAAAGATTGCCAAGCATCAGAATGTGAAGAACCAATTAGTACCGGTGAAATTTTAAGCTATGAAGATAAGTATACATCAAATCAAGGAAAAAACAAAGGCTCAAAAGGGATGTCTTCGTTAGACAGAAAATTACCAGCTGATATTGATCAGGGAACCAAAGATACGATTCAAAAATATGCAATTGATACTTTTAAAGCTTTAAATTGTAATGGTGTAGTTAGGATTGATTTTATGATTGATTTAGACACAAATGACATATATGTAAATGAGATCAATACCATTCCTGGTTCACTTTCATTCTATTTGTGGGAAGCAACTGGAATGAAGTATAAGGAAATGCTTTCAAAGTTAATTGACTTATCTTTAATGAGGCAAAGGGAAGAAAATAACTTGTCGTTTTCGTATGATACTAATATTTTGGAAGGCTTCAGTGGAGGAAGTAAAGGAACTAAGATTTAGAAAAATCCATAAAAACTATGGATTTTTTTTCTATTTGTGATATAATAGACATACCTTTTAGGGAGGATGTTAAAAATGGTTTTTAAAAATTATTACAAAATATTAGATTTAGAAACGAGTCATGTTTCAATTGATGAAGTAAAAGTTGCATATAGACAAGCTGCTAAAAAATATCATCCAGATTTAAACATAGGAGATAAACTAGCAGAAGAGAAAATAAAGGATATTAATGAAGCCTATAAAATATTATCTGTTCCAGCTTCCAAGAAAAAATATGATAGGATTTGGAATTCCCGTTTTAGAAAAAGTCAAAAAGCATTTTCTGGAAAAGGAGAAAAGGGAACCATTATCAATCTGTTTTTAGGAAATGTAGAAAAGGACGAAAGACAGACACAGAAAGGAACCAAAAAATTTGCTAGCAAAGGAGAAAATATCGAGACAGAAATTAATGTTAGTATACAAGAGGCTTTTTATGGAATGGAGAAAACGATATCATTAAGAAATGTAGAAGGAAAGATTAGAAATCTGTCAGTCAGCATTCCTCAAGGAATTAAAAATGGAGAAAAGATACGTTTAATAGGGCAAGGTAGACCAGGTGAGAATGGTGAGAAAAATGGAGATTTATTAATTAAAATAAATATAGAAGATAGTAAACCATTTAAGTTGAAGGGATGCGATTTATATACTGATTTATTGTTAACACCATGGGAAGCAGCATTAGGAGCTAGGGCAAATGTGACATCGATTGATGATGAGACTAAAATATATATACCACAAGGAATCCAAAGTGGAGAAAGAATTAAAATTCCTGGAAAAGGTTATAAAGATGGGAATGGCACAAGAGGAGATCTAATTGCAGAAATTAAAGTAGTAGTACCGAAACAATTGACAGAACAAGAACGAATCATGTTTGAAAAATTAAATAAAATATCAAGTTTCAATCCTAGAAATCAGAAAAATTTATAATTTACATAAATTTTATATTGACAAAATGCTTATTTTTCGCTATAATTAATTATAGTGTTGTAACAAATGACGAACTATGGATTGGTAAACATAGAAATGGAGGAATAAAAATGGATACTATACAAGGCAAACACTTTAGTATAACAGATCCAGCAGATGTAAATACCGTAATTTATCAAGTAACAGAAACAGAAAAGGAATATAGAGAAGAAGGTCCACGATTTACCATTGAAAGATTAGACCATACAGAAGAAATTAGAGGAGACAACACGAAAAAAACTTTTTTTGTTGACAGACCATTGCCACAAGGGAATTCTTTAGTGATTTTGTCATTTGGACAAGACAAAGTAGTCGTTAATACAGGCATATTAATAGATGACAAAGTAAAAATTACAAAAAAGCCATTACCAGTAAAATTTGATACTTTATATTCAGAAAAAGAATATGAGTATAAAGACTTTTTATACACACCTAATTTAAAGAGACCAATATCTATCATTGACCCAGAAACTACAGAAGAAGTCAAACCAGTTTTATATTTTGACGAAAAAACAAATGAAGTAAAAGGGAAATGTAAGTTAAAACCATATAAATCTTATTTTGCATTTGAAATAAGAGAAGAATCTTAAGGAGGAAGTTTAAATGAGTGTATCAAATAAAAATTTTGAAATAGCATGTGGACCAACAATATGTTGGCTAGGTAAAGGAGAGCCTATTCAGATACCTTCTGAAGAAGCAGGAGAAAAAAGAGTTCCAAAAGAGCAAAATCTACTAGAAACACATGATCTTATAACAGCACATGCTCATACAGCTGTATTAGATGAAAAAGGTAATGTAGTCAAAAGAATAGATGAAAAAGGAAAAGTTTTAACAGAAAAAGAAGAAAACCAAAAAGATGGAGAAGATAGATAATCCAACATTGATTACAAAAGAGTAGGTGATTTTATGCATTACAAAATAGAAGGAGCAATTAGAAGAAACAGAAAAAATTTTATAATATTTGCCATACTATGGATATTTATAGCCATAGTATTTGTTTCGCCGTATGCGTATAGCTCTCACATGGCGGGGCTAGAAGGAAAAATGAACTTAGAAGTATTTATCCAAACATTTGGAACATCTATCATGAGTCCGTTAAAAACATTAGGAAATGTATTTGAACAAGGAGCAGGAGGAACCTTTTTTTCAGCCCTATTAGTTGTTACTATCTTTTATTCTGTATTTTTCTTTGTAGGGTTTGTAAGATCGGCACCAAAAAATGAATATTCAGACATAGAACATGGTTCAAGTGATTGGAGTCAGCGAGGAGAACAATATCAAATATTAAGTAGAAACAAAGGAATCATATTAGCCGAGGACAATTATTTACCAGTTGATAAACGAGGAAACGTCAACGTATTAGTAGTTGGACGGATCAGGTTCTGGTAAATCAGCTTCTTACTCCATTCCAAATGCCTTTCAATGCTTAGGTTCCTATGTATTCACAGATCCAAAAGGAGAATTATACGACCGAACAGCAGGCTACTTAAAAGAGCAAGGATATGAAATCAAAGTATTAAATCTAGTAAGACCACAATATAGTGATGGATATAATCCATTAATGCACATATCATCAGAACTAGACGTTGACGTTATTGCCAATACAGTAATCAAAGGGCAAAAGTCAGAATCGAATACATCAGACCCTTATTGGGATGATATGGCAGAAATGTTACTAAAAGCATTAATCTATTACTTAATTGCAACAAGACCAGAAGAAGAACAAAACTTAGCAAGCTGTGCCGAATTAGTAAGAGCAGCCAATAACAAAGGCGGAAGTAACTTACTAACAGAATTAATCAGTCAATTGCCTTATGACCATCCAGCTAGAATGTATTATAAATCAATCGAAATTGCACCAGAAAAAACATACGGTTCTATCCTAAGTTCCTTGCAATCAAAACTAGGTAAATTTGACTCAAAAGAAATAGCAGAATTAACATCAACAGATACCATAGATTTTGAAGCAATAGGAGATAAGAAAACAGCAGTATATGTTATATCATCTGATACACATACAGCTTATGACTTCTTATTAACCATATTCTTCTCACAGATGATACAACAATTATATGACCATGCAGACTTAAATGGAGGAGCCTTACAAGAAAGAACATTTTTCATCTTAGACGAATTTGCCAATATAGGAAAAATACCAGACTTTGACAAAAAAATATCAACCTCAAGAAGTAGGAAAATATCATTTAGTGTTATCTTACAAAACATAGATCAATTAGAAGCAGTTTACGAGAAATCTTATGAAACCATTATGGGTAACTGTGATACACACGTATTTTTAGGAAGTAACTCTTATAAAACTGTAGAATACTTCTCTAAGGCATTAGGAGAAAAAACCATAGAAAGAGATAGTATTTCAATTAATCGTGATAGACAGAACTGGAAAACAGGAAAATCTGTATCAGACCAAGTAATGGCGAGAGCCTTAATGACGCCAGACGAACTTCGTAGAATGGATAACGATGACTGTATCATATATGAGAAAGGAATTAAACCAGTAAAAACTAAAAAATTCTACTACTTTAAACATCCAATGGCAAAGAAAATGGCAGCACTAGAAATTAGCCATAATGACATTGGAGAAAAAGATAGAGGAGTATGGAGAAAATATAATCCATATAATCCTTATGTAGAAGAAACAGATGATAAAGAAAAAGCAGCACAAGACTTAAAAGTAGAATCATTAGATGATTTATTTGGAGATGAACCAACTACTCCAAAAGAAGAGGCAAAAAGTGTAATGGGAGCGACATCAGAAATCAATCAGACCATGAAAGAAGAGTCATCAACCTTAAATTTAGATGATTTCAAAGAAGATGCACCGATGTTACCACAAGAAAATGATGACGATATGTACGACTTACAAAAAGAATTAGAAGCCAAATTTGATGAATTATTTGGACCAATCGATGAATAAAATTGCTGAGAAATTGCCAAAGGGGACGGATCTTTTTGGCAATTTTTTGATGGCTTTTGGGACAGGTCTTATTTATCAATAAAACAAATGACTAAGAAATATTTAAAAGAAAGATAGAAATTAGAAATAGTTATATAATAGCCACGAGAACAAACCGAAAAAATTTTCGCAAAAACTATTGCAAAAAAGTAAAAAATATAGTAGAATATTTTTTAGAATAAATAAGAAATGGAGTAGAAAATGAAATTTGTACACATAGCGGACATGCACTTTGACAGTCCTTTTATCAATCTATCAGACAAAGATATTTTAGGAGATTTACGAAGATTAGAACAACGAAAAGTATTAAAAAAAGTAATGGAATATATCAAAGAAAATAATATAGAATATTTATTTATTTCTGGCGATTTATACGAACACCAATATGTGAAACTATCTACCATTGAGTATATCAATAATTTATTAAAAGAAATCCCAAACACACAAGTATTCATTAGTCCTGGAAATCATGATCCTTATATTAAAAATTCTTATTATAACAAATTTGATTGGAGCCAAAATGTAACCATATTCTCGAATGAGATTGAAAAAATAGAAAGTAAAGATATTAATATATATGGCTATGGATTTGGTGACTTTTATTGTACCGATTCAGGGATGGAATCTTTACAATTAAACGATTTGAACAAAATCAATATTTTAGTGATTCATGGAACTTTAGATGGTGCTTCCATAGAAGAAAAGCAATATAATTCTATGGCAAGAAAAATGTTGCAAGAAAAACAATTTGACTATATTGCTTGTGGTCATATTCACAAACCAGATTATAGTTCCCATATCGTATATCCAGGTTCCACGATTTCCCTAGGATTTGACGAATTAGGAGAACATGGTATGATAGTAGGAGAAATACAAAAGGGAAAAAAGGTAGAACTAGAATTTGTGCCATTAGATGAGGAAGAATTTAAAGAAATAGAGATAAACGTAACTAATACTTTGTCAAAAGAAGAATTAATTGAAAAAATAAATGCATTAGAAATATCAAATAGGGAATATATTAAAATTATTTTAACTGGGAATAGAAATTTTGAAATCAATAAATACGAATTGCTAAAATATATAGAAAATGAAAGAATCATTAAACTAAAAGACCATACCAAAATTGCTTATGATTTGGAAAAGATGGCAAATGAAAATACACTAAAGGGGCTATTTGCAAAACAAATGCTTGAAAAGTTGAATCAGCCAGAGATGGCACAAGAGGATAGAGAAATAATAGAAAAAGCTGTAGAAATAGGGCTAGAGGCATTAGAGTGAAATCATAAAGGGAAAAGGAGGTGCATTTTTTGAAAATTAATAAATTGCAAATAAATGCCTATGGAAAATTAAAAGAAAAAGAAATAAATTTTGGAAATAATATTAATATTATTTATGGAGAAAACGAAACTGGAAAATCTACGCTTTTAAAATTTATTACTAATAGTTTTTATGGAATTTCCAAAAATAAAAATGGGAGAGAAATATCAGATTATGAGAAATATATGCCATGGACAGGTGAAGATTTTTCTGGAAAATTAGAATATGAATTAGACAATCAAGAGAAATACGAAATATTTAGAGATTTTAGAAAGAAAAATCCTAACATATTTAATGAAAAAATGGAAGACATTTCAAAGGAATTTAATATTGATAAAAGTAAAGGGAATGAGTTCTTTTATGAACAAACAAAAGTAGATGAAGCATTATTTTTATCTACTATACTTGTTAATCAAGAAGAAGTGAAATTGGGAAAACAAGAGCAAAATATATTAATACAAAAAATTGCTAATTTAGTAGGAACAGGAGATGATAATGTTTCTTTTAAAAGAGCAATGGATCGAATCGATAGACGTAGATTAGATGAAATAGGAACCGAAAGGTCTAGGGAGAGACCAATTAATATAGTTAGCAAAAAAATAACAGAATTAGAAGAAGAAAAGCAAGAACTAAAAAAATATGAAAATATAAAATATGAAATAGAAGAAAATAAAAATGATTTAAATAATGAAATAGAAAATTTAGAATATGAAAATGAATTTTTAAAAGAAATAAAATTAATCAATGAAAATGAAAAAATAGAAAGTGAAAAAATTAATTTAAAAATTAATTTAAAAGACGAAAATAACACAAAAATCAATGTAATAAAAAATAAAATAAATGAAATCAAATTAAATCATAAAAGTGATTTTGAAGAAAATAAAAAAATAAATTCGGAAAAAAATAAATTAAATAAAAAAATAATAATTTATTTATTAATAATATTTTTTGTAAATATTTTGCAACTTGCTTTTCTTTCTAATATTTATGGGAAATGTGCAATCGCTTTTCTTACGGTTTCAAGTATTTTGCTGTTTGCTGTTCTGGCTAAAAAGAGAGCAAAAAAGAGGGACATAAAGGTGAAAAATAGCTTAGAAAAAGTAGAATTTGAGCTTAATAATTTAAAACAGGAAGAAAATTTGTTAGAGAAAAATAATGAAATATTAGAGGAAGAAATCAATCAATTAAAAAAAGATTTTACTTTAAAAATAAATTTAGAAAAAGAAAAAATAAAAAATAATTATTGCAATAAAATACAAACAGGAAAAATAAATGAATTTATAAAATTAGAAAATATAAATATAGAATTACAAAAGTTAGAAAATAAATTAAATAATAAAAAAGTTGAATTACATACTTTAGATTTAGATTATAAAAATATAGAACCTAAATTAGAAAATTTATCAAGGATAGAAGAAGAACTAGTTGAAAATAAGGAAAAATTGATGAGTCTTAGAAATTTAGAAAAAAGTATTAATTTAGCAAAAGAAGTCTTAAATCAATCTTATGAAAGTATGAAAAACACAGTAACCCCTAAATTCACAGGCGAACTGTCTAAAACAATAGCAGAAATTACGAAGGGAAAATATACGAATGTTAGATTAAATGATGATACTGGCTTAGTGGTAGAATTAGAAAACGGAAATTATATACCAGTAGTTAGGTTAAGCATAGGAACCATTGACCAATTATATCTTTCTTTAAGACTTGCATTAGTAGAGGATTTATCGGAGGAAAAAATGCCAATTATTTTAGATGAGCCGTTTGCTTATTATGATACAGAAAGATTAAAAAACATTTTAAGATACATAGCACAGAGATTTTCTAATCACCAAGTAATGATATTTACTTGTATGCATAGGGAAAAAAAGCTTTTAGACGAATTGGGGTTAGCCTTTAATTGGATAGAGATGTAGAAACAAAAATTAAGAAAATAAAAGGAAAAGCAAGATGCAGTTTTGTAAAACGAAAGCAATTCTATTGAACTAATTGGAAAAATGTAGTATAATACCAAAAGTAACTTAGAAGAAGGAGAATGGTTATGTTTGAAAAATTACAAGCAGTAGAAGAAAGGTATGAAGAATTAACAAAATTGATTGCAGACCCAGAGATTATAGCAAACCAATCAGAATGGCAAAAATTAATGAAAGAGCATGCAAGTATAGAAGATGTGGTATTAAAGTTTAGAGAATATAAAAAAGTAAAAGCATCTATGGAGGAGGCACAAGAACTATTACAAGACCCAGAAATGAAGGAATTAGCAGAAGTAGAATTTTATGAAGCGAAAGAAAATTTACCAAAAATAGAAGAAGAATTAAAAATCTTGTTAATTCCAAAGGATCCAGATGATGACAAAAATATTATGTGTGAAATTAGGGCAGGAGCAGGAGGAGAAGAAGCAGCTTTATTTGCAGGTACTTTATTTAGAATGTACACGATGTATGCAGAAAAAAGACATTGGAAGCTAGAAGTTTTAAATGAAAATGAAACTGGATTAGGAGGCTATAAAGAAATTTCTTTTATGATTACGGGGAAAGGCGTTTATAGTAGACTAAAATTTGAAAGTGGAGTTCATAGAGTACAAAGAGTTCCAGATACAGAAAGTAGTGGGAGAATTCATACATCAACGGCAACGGTTGCTGTATTACCAGTAGTAGAAGATGTGGAAATAGAAATAAATCCAGCAGATATTAAAATGGAAGTATTTAGAGCTTCAGGAGCAGGAGGACAACACATTAACAAAACTTCATCAGCCGTAAGATTAATTCATGAGCCAACAGGTATTGTTGTAGAATGTCAAACAGAAAGATCACAATTTCAAAATAAAGATAATGCCATGAAAATGCTTAGAACTAAACTATATGAGATAGAAAAAGAGAAGCAAGATAGTGAAATAGCAAATAGTAGAAAAACACAAGTAGGTTCAGGCGATAGAAGTGAAAAGATTAGAACTTATAATTATCCACAAGGAAGAATTACGGACCATAGAATTGGAATGAGCGTTTATCAAATGGAAAATTTTCTAAATGGTGATATTGATGAAATGATAGATAATTTAATTGCAGCGGATCGAGCAGAAAGATTAAAAGGTGAAGAGTAATTTTTTAGAATTAGCAAAATACTCTAATTATTAGAAAATAGTAGTTAGGGTATTTTGCTTATTTTTTTATGAATAAGACAAGCTTTTAAAAAATACACTAAAATAAACAAATTAGTAAAGGAGTGCTTGGATGGAAGGTATATTAAAAACCACTCTGTTAGGTTTATTTTTTGGCACATTTGGTACAACATTAGGAGGTATCATAGGAGTAATTCTAAAGAAACAGTCCAATAAATTTTTAAGTTTCATTTTATCATTTGCTTCTGGATTAATGATGGCTGTTATATGTTTTGACTTAATACCAGAAGCACTAGGGATTAGTACAATAACAAATGTAGTAATAGGAATTGTAGTAGGGATTATAGCAATGATTTTCTGTGATTTGTTAGTGGAAAAGAAATTTAATCATAATGTTTCGCTAAAAAAGAAAAATAATGCTTTACTAAAAACAGGAATTATTGTGTCAATTGGTTTAGCAATTCACAATTTTCCAGAGGGGTTGGCAATTGGTTCTGGGTTTGAAGCATCTATGAAGCTAGGTTTAAGTTTAGCTCTAGCTATTTGCTTACATGATATACCAGAAGGAAGATTCCAAAGTAGACACCAAGTGAAAATTGCTTGATAAACGATTTGAATTCAAATTAATTTATAATAAAAAAGCATACTTTATTGATAAAAAATTCATAAGGTATGTATTTTTTTATAAAAATTTATGATATAAATACAAAATCTGCTGTACTAAAAAGTATGGCATTTTTAAAGTGGATCTATGTCAAGTTTTTAGACACATTTTCGTGGATTTTTATATTTTTTTGT